>NZ_JAEQCF010000132.1:0-20856 GCF_020738625.1 Microcoleus sp. PH2017_09_SFU_O_A | reverse complement strand
CCAGGGGCAAATAGTCTCGTGCGATCGCCCGAGTTGCGGACAAAGCTACCCAAATAGTCAAGGATGGGTAGCTTTGTCCATAAATTAAGTTACAGTTTCTAACCCGGCTGAAGTCGAAGCTAAAATAACTTCGAGAATTAAAGCAATTTTACCGGTTCACTTCGCCGGTTGTCCCTGCGATATGGATGCGCTGTGTGAGATTGCTAGCCGTCACAATTTGAAGTTGATTGAAGACTGCGCTCACGCGATCGAAACAGAGTACAAGGGAAAGAAAGCAGGCACATTTGGTGACTTCGGATGCTTCAGCTTTTATGTCACCAAAAACATCACCACGGGTGAAGGAGGCATGATTCTCGCCCGCCGTCAAGAAGACGCTAACAGGCTGAAAATTTTAGCGCTGCACGGTATGAGCAAAGATGCTTGGAATCGCTTCGGCGACTCGGGTTACAAGCACTATCAAGTGGTGGAAATCGGTTTTAAATACAATATGATGGATCTGCAAGCTGCGATCGGCATTCATCAACTCAAACAAGTCGCCCCCTAATTGCAGCGCCGGAAGCAAATTTGGCAGCGTTACAACGAAGCATTTGCCGATTTCCCTTTACTCTGGTTCGCTTGAGATAAATCTTATGTAGGAGAAATACTCTCCCCTGCAATTTGAACTCCGAAGTTGAGAGTTAACTCCCATAGCATATTGGAGGGGATAGGGCGGAATTTGACGTTGAATTTCACAAACTATGACAATCTCTGGTTTTGCTACGCTCAGTAAGCCAAAGTTTCTAAAGTTTCCCGCAGATAGGATCGAACCTGCTGATCGATGGTGAAATTTTGCTGTTGACTCTCAAAATTGAGTTCTAGCTGCCAGCGTTGAAACCCTGAACTTGCCCCGATCGCGGATTTGAGGCTGCCCCAGATTTCAGAATCTTCGCACAGCTCGATCGGCTCTGCGGCTTGAGGTTCTTGTGCGATCGGTAGATAATTCGCCATATTGTTATACCTCTGTTTGAATTCCCTGTAAGGATTGAAAGCTTACCTTGACTCTCTCTATTATAGATTCTTTTCTCCAAATAGCCAATATAAAATAGCCACAACCTGCGATTAAATATTAAATATTAAGAGTATTAATAATCTTTATCTGAGCCGGAGCATTACCTATTTTTTTTACTGCATACATCTGTCGCAAATAAAGTAGCTTAAACTACAATTATGTCGATATTAATTTTTTATTTCACTTTTCGATCGACTGTTGGGTTAGGGATGTAGGGCCGTTGGTGTCCGCAGGTTCTGAGTTGACTGTACTGCTGGATGACGCATTCTTGATGCCTTCTGCTGGTGGCATTGACTCTGCGGGTGCAGCCGGAGTGACAGTTGTCTCGCCCGCAAAAGCTGGCAAAAGTCGATCGACTTGCCAAGGTGCGATCGTAAAATCCTGCCTAATGTTTTCTAATACATGAGGCTTTGTCGCTGCAAATTCTGATTCCGGCGTCAGCAAAACAGCCATCACACTAGCAGACACCTGCAAAAACAAATTGCTAGCTAAAAAAGCAGCAACTGCCAACAACAACCCAGCCCACCGCCAGGAAGGAGGAAAGGGAGCCACCCCAGCAGCAAGGGGAGCAAATCGATATAGCTGCCACAAAATTACTGCCAGCAAAACAGCGATAAAAAGAGCAATTCCTTGATTTAATTTAGTTTTAAACCGAGTCAGCATCTGCTGCTGCACAGAAGTTAAATTCTGCGGTTTCACGGCCACGACTAAAATACTAAAAATGTAAAAAGGGCGGAACCACTGCATCCACAGCACAGGAACAATACCTGCTACAGCCACTAAAAACACTTCTAACCAGACAGAGAGCGTGGGAGAACCCACTGCGAGTCCCAGCAAGCACAGTCCCAGGAAAAGCGGCAATGCAGCCACCCCAGAAAGGTGAATCCACAAGAAAGGATCTGACCAAAAAGAACGCACTTTAATTAATTATTAGTTATGAATGATAGCCTTTCTAAAATAGATGAGGTATGTCTGGTAATTGGTAATTAGTAATTGGTAATTGGTAATTGGCACGGCACCAGCTTTTGAACCGCAAGCTTTTCGGTGATTACCGATTACTGATTACCGAAAACCCCAAGCGTACCTCATTTTTCGATCGAACTGCTATATGAGTTTTGACTTTTGAATTTTGAGATTCTTGGACGCACTCTTGACTCTAAAACCCGGTGCGAGGAGTAAATATTTAGCGATCAAACCGAGGACTTACGAGCAGAAATCGGGTTTCTTTCGGTAATTCTTATTTGAGCGAGCAAATTTTGAATTTTCAGCAAGGGTAAAGACGATTAGGAATTTCATTCTGCCAACTGCCAACGGCCAACTGCCAACTGCCAACTGCCAACTGTCAACTGTCAACTGTCAACTGTCCGATGAGTTTGGGAGTATTGAGTGAAGAGAATAGTTGGGAGCGATCGGCAATGCAAGTTGCCTTCACTCAAAAATTCTCTTCCAACTCAACACTCACAACTCAAAACTATTGAGATAGCGTGCGGCGCTTAGTAACCATCCGGTAGGCTTCAATAATATCGCCTTCCGCCCAGTCGCTAAACCCGCTCAAGGAAATACCGCATTCATAGCCAGTATTGACTTCCTTGGCATCTTCCTTCATCCGTTTGAGGGAGTCAAGGACACCTTCGTAAACGACATTGTTGCCCCGGCGCACCCGCACCTTACAGTTGCGGATGACCTTGCCTTCGAGTACGTAGCATCCAGCCACAGCCCCCCGACCGATCGCGAAGACAGCGCGCACTTCCACCTTACCCAGAGGTTCTTCCACCAGTTCGGGTTCCAGCAGTCCTTCCATCGCCCCTTGAATATCATCCAAGAGTTTGTAGATGATGCTGTATTCCCGCACGTCTACGCCCGCTTGGTCGGCTGCTTGGCGAGCGCCGGTGGCGAGAGTAGTATTGAACCCGATAATCACAGCATTACTAGCGGAGGCCAGGTCAATATCCGTTTCTGTGATTTCCCCAGGAGCAGATAGCAGCAATCGGAGTTGAACTTCTTTTTGAGGAAGTTGGGTCAGAGAACCGACAATGGCTTCCAGGGAGCCTTGGACATCTGCCTTCAAGATCAAGTTGAGTTCCTTAAGAACGCCTTCCTTAGCTTGTTGAGAGAAGCCACTGAGGCTGATCCGACCACCTTGAAGTAGACGCGAATCTCTTTGGGATGTAGCTCTTCCGCTGGCGATCGCCGCTGCTTCTTTTTCGTTAGCGAAGACATCAAACTCATCTCCAGCTTGCGGTACTTCCCGCAGCCCCAGCACTTCCACAGCGAAGGATGGACTTGCTTGGTCTACGCGATCGCCGCGATCGTCGATCATCGCCCGCACCTTGCCCAGAGCAGAGCCTGCGACCACAATATCGCCCACTCGCAGCGTGCCATTTTGCACCAGCAGAGTTGCCACTGGCCCCCTTGCCTTGTCGAGGTGAGCTTCAATTACAGTACCCTTAGCCGCTCGGTTCGGGTTAGCGTTGAGGTCTTCCATTTCCGCGACTGTCAGAATCATTTCCAACAGCGTATCGAGGTTTTCCCCTCGGATAGCGCTGACTGGAACCATCGTCACATCGCCGCCCCAGTCATCTGCGACCAAGCCGTACTCAGTAAGCTCTTGCTTCACCCGTTCCGGCTGAGCGCCCTCCTTGTCAACTTTATTGATAGCCACGACAATTGGCACTTTCGCCGCTTTCGCGTGGCTGATAGCTTCAATTGTCTGGGGTCGCACGCCGTCGTCCGCCGCCACCACCAAGATGGCAATGTCTGTCACCCGCGTACCGCGAGCCCGCATAGCTGTAAAGGCTTCGTGACCGGGCGTATCCAAAAATACCACCTGCTGGCTCTTGCCTTCGTGTACCACATCCACGTGGTAAGCACCGATGTGCTGGGTAATACCCCCAGCTTCTCCCTGAGCGACCTTGGTTTTGCGGATCGAGTCTAGCAAAGTAGTTTTGCCGTGATCCACGTGGCCCATAATCGTTACCACTGGCGGACGGCGCTGGAGGTATTCCAAATCTGCCTCATCGATCATCTCGATGATTTTGGTAGCTGGCTCTTCTATTTCTGGGGTTTCTACCTCTACGCCCATTTCTTCGGCTACCATTCTCACCGCTGGAATGTCCAGGGTTTCGGTAATGTTGACCGCAATACCTTTAGAGAACAGCCTCTTAATAATTTCGGTTTCGGGAACAGCCAAGGTAACTGCTAGTTCTTGAACGGTCATCGGTCTGCTCAGCAGCAGCTTTTCTGGACGTTCTACCTTAGCTTCGGCTGTTTTGCCCCGGTTGCCGCGTCCCCCGGAAGAACCAGAAGAGCTTTTATCGTGAGAAGGGCCCGGTCTCTTATTTTTGCCGCTGCTACCGGGTGCGCCCGGAGTTGGTGTTGACTTGGGTGCTGCTTGTGTCTTCGCCTTAGCTGGGCGGGCTAGAGACAGGCTGACGGTGACTGGTGCTGGCATATCCAAGCCATTTTCTAAGTCATCGTCATCCTCGTCTATGGGTTTGAGGCGACGATTTTTGGCCTTGGCTGCTTTGGCAGCTTTGGCAGCATCTGAGTTTTCGTCATCATCTTCTTCCCAAATGACCTGTGTCTTTTTGGCTGGCTTTGGCAGAGTCGGCTTGGGAAGGAGAAGAGTATCCAGCAACAACGACGTATCGTCTCCGTCATCGTCTGCGTCTTCTCCGGTGGCAGAAATGTCACCGCCCCGGCTACGCAACCCAGCGGCTGACGTTGCGGGGGCAAGGCTCCGGCGCGGGCCGCCCTGCTGCGGTCGATCGGCAAGTGCTGTTTTCACTGGCCCACCAGCACCTGGGCGAGGTCTTTGAGCGTCGCTACCGGATGGTGCAGGTCTGCTGGGGCGGCTCGGTTTCGCCGGCGCTTCCAGAGTTTCTCCCTGTTCTGATTGGTCTTGATCGGTTCTGGCCAGTTTCAGTACCGGCTTGTTTCCCAGAGTTTGTGGGTTGCGGCCAGCCTGCTCGGACGCCGCTCTGACTGGTGGCGACGTGAGTTTTGCCCCTGCTGGCGGCGCTGGAGGGGCGACCGGCGGGCGGGGGGTGCGTTCTGGAGCCTTTTCTGACGGCGGTTGAGGTGTCGCAGGTGCTTGAGCCTGGGAGCTTGTTTCCGGGGCGATCGCACCTACAGTTTCCGAGCTTGTTTCTGAAGCTGCCGCCGCTCCAGCGACATTTGGCTTCGAGAGTACAGGTCGATTGATATTTGGTTTAGCTGGAGGCTGGAGTTGTTGAGAGGCTGGCGATTTGGGAGGAGTGGCCACGGTGGCCCCAGGCTGGTTTTTTTGCTCCTCGTTGCCTGCGGGCTGGGACGAAGCACCAGCCGGCCGTACTTTTGGACTGCGTATTTCTAAAATTTGCTGCTTTTTTTGTTGGTCGTTAGGATGAGGGCCAGATTCTCTAGATGGCGCTGCTGCTCTTTCGGGGGGAGCTGGCTTGCCGGGGGTAGAGTGGCTGGCTACGTATTTTTCCGCCGTTTTGCGAATGCGCTCTGCTTCAGATTCTGTAATTGTGCTGCTGTGGCTCTTTACTGAAATATTGAGCCGCTCGCAAACTGCCAAGATGTCTTTATTATCCAAATTTAGTTCCCGTGATAATTCGTAAATTCTTACTTTGCCGTTGTTCATCCACTCTGCCCTCTTTTGTGCCAACCAGTTTTTACATTTTGATTTTTTGTTCTAATGACGACATCATTCGCTGTGATTGATTCAGTGTCAAGAATCGGGGTTTTGGTACTCGCTCAGCAATTTTATCTAAAAGATGCAATTCGCTGAAGTCTGCGGTTGGAGAATTCTCAAGTTTTTTTTGGGAAAGCGAGAACTGTCAAGTCTGAATTTTGGCAACTGCCACAAATCAATCTTTAAAGTTTGTCTTTCCACCTTGAGGATACCTCTGCTAGTACCCTACCCTTATCTAATCTGACACAAATCTTTCCAGACTGGTGGGCAGATCGGATCGGGGTTTTAGAGCTGGCGCTACCGGTAATTACTGGTAGGGCTGCCAAGAGGGTTTATACAGTCGAGGCCGAACTATTGTCGGTTTGGTGCCCGATCGATTCCGAGTCAGATGTACAGTCAGATGTGGCTAAACGCTGCCAAAGTGTTTGGTACAGTTCGTCAGACACAGGCGCTTTGAGCGATCGCCCAAGTCGATTTTTTTTCTGAGCTGCTTTGAGGCATTGGCTCGCCGGACAAAGGTAAGCGGAACGACCGAGGCCGCGATCTAATTGTACCTGATGAGAAGGATAGAGCCTGACTACTCGCCAAAAAGCTTCCTTAGGAGCTATTTTTCGACAACTTGTGCAACACCGGTAGTTCGGTTTCATTTCTAGTGATTCGGGGAGAGTTGAGAGAGTGGGAGAGGGGGGAATAGGGGAATTGTCCTCCTTGTCTCCCGTGCCAGAAACATAAAAGTGAATGTCACAGTGTTTAGACTGTGGCTGCGGTTTCGTCCGTGGCTGGCTCCTCTTGCTCAAATTCTGCCGTTTCCTCGTCGCCGTCGTAGCCGGATCCTTCCTCTTCGTCGTAGTCGTCGCCTGCTAGTTCTTCGAGCCTGCTTGCTTCTGCTGCCAGTTTGCTGTCTTCGGCGTCGCGATCGTACTTAGCAATATCTTTGATATCGATTTTCCAACCGGTCAGGCGGGCTGCGAGGCGGACGTTCTGACCTTCTTTACCAATGGCAAGACTCAGTTGGTCTTCCGCGACCAAAATGTGAGCGCGCCTCCCTTCTGGGGCAACCAAACGCACTTCATCTACTCTAGCTGGACTCAGAGCGTTAGCAATATAGGTTGCAGGATCTGGAGACCAGCGGATCACGTCTATTTTTTCGCCGCGCAATTCGTTGACTACTACCTGAATTCGCGATCCCCGCGCCCCGATGCAGGCTCCTACGGGGTCTACATCGCGATCGAGAGTATCTACTGCTATTTTAGTCCGAGGGCCGACGTGCCGGGAGGGCGGATTTGCCTCCCTAGCTACGGCGACAATCCTCACCACCCCATCTTCTATTTCTGGTACTTCGTTAGCAAACAGGTAAACCACCAAACCGGCGTCTGCTCTAGAAACAAGTAACTGCGGCCCTCTAGTAGAACCTTCGCCTACTTTTTTGAGATAAACCTTGAATGTAGCGTTCGCACGGTAATTGTCGTTAGGCAACTGTTCGCGTTTGGGGAGTTCGGCATCTACTTCCGGCTGACCGAAGCTGCTGGTAACTGCCAAAATTACCGACTGCCTCTCAAACCTGAGCACTCTTGCTTGAAGAACAGTTTCTTCTAAATCTTTAAACTCTTCTTGAATCATTTTGCGCTGTTGGTCGCGCAGTTTTTGAGCCAGGACTTGTTTGGTCTGGATGGCTGCCATGCGACCAAATTCTTTTTGATCGGGTGTTACATCTACGAGTACGATGCTCCCAGGCTGAGCTTCTGTGGCTACTTCTTGTACTTCAGAAAGTGCTATTTCGTGATCGGGATTGACGACTTCTTCGACAATAGTTTTGTTAGCTAAAACGCGAAAACCTTCTTGTTCTGCGTCTAATTCTACATCAAAATTGTCGAAGTATTCTTCGCTGAAGTGGTCGAGTTTTTGGGTGCGGCGGTAGCGTTCGTATCCTTTAAGCAGGGCTTCTCGCAATGCTGCTTGGACGGCGTGTTTGGGTAAATTTCGCTCTTTGCTAATACCTTCGATCATTTCTTTGAGTCCGCGCAGGGGAACCATTGACATATAAAACACTCCTTTTTTTGATGTGACAATACGTAACTTGCGATCGGAAATAGATGATTGGTAATTGACAGTCGGTAATTGTTGAAAAAAGTGATAACTGATGATTGATGAGTTACAAAGATAGCATTAGGGTATCTGGGTGCTGCAACAATTTATTGGTTGTTCTACTTCAACCCTGTGGCTAAAGATGTGATTCTTAAAAATTAACTCGCAGCGAAGCATTTTTAGCTTCCTGCGAGGCAATCTCAAAACTCAAATCGGGCAGACACGGGGGTACGGCCCCTACAACTCAAAATTCAAAATTCCCCTTTTTTACTCCTTACCTTCGTCTAGTTCAACTTTGACAATCTGAGGGCGGGGAATTTTAACCTGTCGCCCTTTTAGATTGAGATAAACCGTTGTTTCATCCCTGCCCACAAGTAGTCCTTTCCACTCTTTGATTCGCGAGTCGGGTTCGGTGGCTGTGAGTGTGACGGGGAAACCTTTAAAAGTAATGAATTCTCGATCGCTGCTGAGCAATCGGGATATTCCGGGACTGGAAATCTCTAGCACGTAGGCGTCGGGGATGATGTCGGATGCCTCTAACTCGACTTCCAGGGCTGTACTCATCCGCTCGCAGTCGGCTAAACCGGTGTCTTGCTGGACGTTACGGATGTCTACCCGCAAGACGGGAGGATTTTGGTTGGTGTGAAACACTGCTCCCACTACTTCCAATCCCAGTGTTTCTGCAACGGGGGTAGCTAAGTCAATGATTTGTGGGATTAGGGGATGAGTCATATCGAATACTTAAACTAAAACTCCTGAACTCGGATACGGGCAAGGAAAAATCAGGTGTTGAAATTGCTTTGCTTTGAGCTGGTTTTGACCGCAAGATTTGAGGGTGCAAGCCCTCTTATTTGCCTAGTGAAGAAAAAGATGTCAGATTTTTCAAGCCCGAGGATGAGCTTGTGGGGTTGAAATTCTGCCTTATACATCAGAGCCTTCTACCTATGCCTGCCGGCAGGCTAACGCGCTCAGGATGACGCTGTTGCGTCACTGTCACCCTAGTCTTGAACTTGCAAGTATGATGCTCTAAGCCTTTTGTCTGCGACTAATGCAACAAAAAAAGTGGGCTTGACCCACTCCAAGGTAAAACAATTTCTTCCAAGAAGTTTGAGGGCGAGCTCTGATCGAAGTTCTCCTCAGTTCTCAGTTTAGCTCGATCGCCCGCCCGTTGACACTCGATGGGGCTAAAGTGGCTAAGATTCTGTAGAGACTTCGTTTCTATTTAAGCGGCAGACGGATTGTAAATGTACTGCCTTTGCCCAACTCGCTCTCAACTTGAATGCTGCCTTGATGAGCCACTACGATCGCACTCGCAATCGATAGCCCTAATCCTGCCCCTCCTGTGGCTCTAGAGCGATCGCTCTGGACTCGATAGAAACGATCGAAAATTCGCGTTTGTTCGGCTGGAGCGATACCAACACCCGTATCTTGAACTTGAATTAGGGCTTCCTTGTCAGTGCGATCGAGGATGGCAAAGATTAGTCCTCCTGGGGGAGTGTAGTGAATGGCGTTGGTAATTAAGTTCGTTACCATACGGTAAAGTTGGACTTCATCCCCAAGAATCATAGTGGCTTGTGAGGCACGAATTTCTAACTTCAAATGTACATCAGCTATCATTGCCAAACCTGCAAGTTCCTCTACTAAATCGCCGATCAGATCGTTGAGAGAGCAAGGCTGCAATTGAGTCGAAATCTGTTGTTGTTCAATGCGACAAATGAACAGTAAATCTTTGACTAACCTGGAGAGACGGATGTTTTGTCGTTCGATAATATCCAGGTTTTGATTAACCTCTGGTAAGTCTTCAGCAAGACGAGTATCCTCAACTGTACTCTGGATCACAGCGAGAGGCGTTCGCAATTCATGAGCAGCATCGGAGGTGAATTGTTGCATCTGGCGATAGGACTGATAAATTGGTTGCATCGCTACTCCCGCTAACCACCAACTCGCTCCTCCCACTAACAGCATCGCAAAAGGTAAGCCTAAAAACAGGAACAGTCGCAAGGTGTTAAGATAAGCATCCCATTCTTTGAGCGATCGCCCAATTTGCAGATAACCCCAAGGCAAACCGCTGTTGGTTCTCAGTAATAGAGAAATTTGATAAAAGCGATCGCCCTTAGAACAATTCAGAACCTGCCAAAACTCCTTTGGCGCAAAACGTTTTAATACATTTGGCTGCTCTCCACTCGTCGCCAAAACACGTCCAGATTCGTTTAAAAAGCGGAGATAATAGCCCTCCTGCTGAAACACTCTAGCAGTATGTCGCGCGCCGTCATTGCTTGAAAAATAACAGTTTTCATTCGATAAACACAAACCGGGCAAAATAGTTTTCAAGCTGGATGAAATCTGTCCCGGTTGTTGTAATTCAGGTTCGATACTGTCATGCAGCGTTCCGGCTAAGTCCTGTAGTTTTTGCTGGAGGATATATCGCTGGGTGTGAAACAAAACCTGATATGCTGCAACACCGCAGATACCTAACAACAGACCTATCACGATCGCATACCAACCTGCGAGTTGCCAGCGCAGTTGACAGTTGACAGTTGACAGTTGACAGTTGACAGTTGACAGTTGACAGTTGACAGTTGACAGTTGACAGTTGACAGTTGACAGTTGACAGTTGATGGGAATCAAACCTTGTTAGAGTTGATGCCTCCATCATTCACAACTCAATATCTGGCTTTTTTCAATTCAGAAAAACTGAAAAATATCTTGGCTGAGATGGTATTTTCAGTGCAAAACCTCTGAGCGAAAGGTTGTTAGCAATCACCATTGTTATGGTGTTCTACTGATGTTTTTATGCTGATTGTTATATAATTCGGGTTTCCGAATAGCTGTTAAGTAAGTCCACCTAATTAAACATAAGATCTCGATGGCTAGAAAACTTGCTCTATAAGCATTCTTCCTTCTTCCTTCTTCCTTCTTCCTTCTTCCTTCTACTTAACTACCAATAGTGAACGGAAATATTGCCTCCCAGAGGTGAGGGGTGACGCCCTCGGTGAATTCGCCAACAGTTTCTTTCAACCGCTAGCGTCATAACTTGTTCAAGCGATAACCGAATCCATGAACCGTTTCAATCATCCCATCACAGCCATAATCTGCCAGCTTGCGACGCAACAGACGAATTCTGGCAGCAACTACATTGCTCATCGGGTCAGCATCCACGTCCCACAAACGATTCAAAAGTCGATCGCGCGTGAGGATTTGATTCGGGTGCTGCATGAAATATTCCAGTAACCGAAACTCATTAGCCGTCAGAGGAATCACCGTTTGTTGTTCCCCATCATCGGTAGTGGAGATGGTTGATTTAGTATAATTAAGCCGCAATCGCCCCGCCTCAAGTTGGTCAGAATTAAAATGGGGCGACTGTTCCGGCGACAAACTCCGTCCCCGTCGCTGGAGTGCCCGCAACCGGGCTAACAACTCCGCTTTAACGAACGGTTTCATCAGATAGTCATCAGCCCCAGCATCTAGCCCAGCCACCATATCCTCCGTGCGATCTTTTGCCGTCAACATCAAAACTGGTAAAGGATTATTCTGCCGGCGCAAACGTTGGCACAGTTCGACGCCAGAAATTCCCGGTAGCAACCAGTCAAAAATGGCGATCGTGTACTCTGTCCATTGGTCTTCCAGATAGTTCCAAGCAGTTGTGCCATCCTGCACCCAATCCACCAGGTACTTTTCGCGGCTCAAGGTGCGTTGTACGATCGCACCTAAATCGGGTTCGTCTTCCGCCAGCAGAATTCTCATTTTATCGCTATCTCGTCCAATACTTTTTTACTAACAAACATATACGAATTCTCGAAATTTATCCAACATTTTGGATCGGAATGTTTTTACCGCAGAGGGCGCAGAGGACACAGAGAGAATAGGGAGATGAATACAGGACGATGCTACCGGATTTGATATCATATTGTTTCCGGTTGCATCGGTATTGTTTAAATAGTTAACTGAGTTAACAGTCAACTGTTAACTGTTAACTGTTAACTGTTATTAGCCTACTTCTTTCGTTGCTGTCTGCTCAATACCATAGTTTCTCAACTCGGTTGTTTCCATCATCCGTTTAGGGATCAGAAACTTGCCAAATCGAGCATACAATGCAGGTAGAACCAGTAGAGTGAGAGCGGTTGAGGTAAAGAGTCCGCCGAGGACGACGATCGCCAATGGTTGCAACAATTCCTTACCGGCGCCACCGCTTAAAACCAAGGGAATCATCCCCAATGCCGAGGTGAGTGCTGTCATCAGAATCGCCAGCAACCGTTCCATCGAACCTTCTACAATTACTTCCGAAAGTGGCATTCCTTCGGCAAGTTTGGTGTTGTAGTTGTCTACCAGCAGCAATCCATTGCGCGTCGCCACACCAAACAAGGTCACAAAGCCGACCATTGAAGGAACAGAGAGAACGCCACCCGTTAGCAGCACTGAGATGACACCGCCAACCAGTGCCAATGGTAAATTGACCATCACCATCAGCATCGCCGGAACGGATTTTACCGTGAAGTACATCAATACTGCGATCGCCACCACCGCTAATATTCCGAAAATTAGGAAGTTTTGAGCAGCCCGTTGTTCCGACTCATACTGTCCGCCGTACTGAATATAGTAGCCTTGGGGCAGTTGCACCGATTGCTTAACTTTGGCGCGAATATCATCAACAACCGAACCAACATCGCGTCCCTGTACGTTGGCTGAAACCACAATTAAACGAGAGACGTTTTCCCGATTAATCGTGTTCGGGCCCTTGCCAAAGTCAACCTTTGCCACTTCCGAAAGCGGGATGATTTGATTAGTTGGGGTATTAACTTGGAGGTTGCGAATCGTGTTGAGATTGCGACGGGCCGATTCGTTGACCCAAACCAGCACATCGACCAACTGTTGACCATCGGGCACTTGACCAACCACTCGTCCATTCAGGGCTGTTTCGGTGAAATCTGACAATTGGGCGATCGTCAATCCGTAGCGGGCGGCTGCATCTCGGTTAAATTGAATTTGTACTTGACGGATCGGAATTTGGGGCTCAAGCTGAAGGTCTACCAATCCCTTCACGTCTTTCATTGTCGTTTCGATTTGTTCTCCAATGCGGCGGAGTTCTTGTAAGTCGTTGCCAAATACTTTAATGGCGATCGCACTTCTCACCCCCGACAACACTTCATCCATCCTGTGACTGATAAATCCACCGACATTGCCGGCAACTCCCGGAAACTGACCCAATACTTCCCGCAAAGCTTGAATCGCCGCAGGACGGTTTTTCATCGCTGCTTCACTCAGTTCCACGTCCAAGTGTGCCAAGTTCACCGATGCCGCATCCGGGTCACCTGGAGCACGGCCCGATCGCAGTTGTACAGATTCAAACCTTGGGTCATCCTTCAGTGCAGTTTGAATCGCTAACCCAACTCGATTGGTTGCTTCCAGTGAGGAACCGGGATAAAGGGCGATCGCATTCATCAGCGATCGTTCCTGGAACGTTGGCAGAAAATCTCGTCCTAATGTCGGCACAATCAGCATCGACGCTACCATTGATGCTGTAGCTAATCCCAAAATTAAGGTAGAGCGACGCATCGCCCACTTTAGCAACGGATGGTAAACTCGTTTGGAAAACAGTGCTAGGAATGGTTCTGTCGTCTTCATCCGTTTGTGGGGCAGCAAAATGGCACACAGTGCGGGCGAAACAATCAGCGATTCCAGGCTGGAGATGACTACTACCACCAAGTAGGCAATGCCCATTGGGGTGAAAATGCGCCCTTCCACGCCAGAAAGTGTGAAAATCGGTGAAAAGACGATAATCCCAATTAACGTGGCTCCAATCAGCGACTCGCGCACCTCCTGAGAACCCTCAAAAATCACATCCATTGGTGGTTTGGGATTTGGCGAGAGGCGATTTTCCCGCAAGCGACGGTAGGTATTTTCGCAGTAGACGATCGCATCATCCACTGCTGTCCCGATCGCCACTACCAATCCGCCAAGGGTCATAGTGTTGAGTTCCAGCCCGATCCAGGAACACACCAAAAGTGACAACAGCAGCGAGAGAAAGAAATCCAGCAAACAGACGGAGAGAGTGCGCCAGTTCATCAGAAACGGAATCAGGATGGCTGCGACAATCAAACTGCCTTCGATCAATGCCGATCGCACATTACCAACCGATGCGTCAATGTAGGCATCTTGCCGGAAAGTGACATTCGCCTTCACATCCTGGGGTAAGCCCGGTTTAATTTCCTCCATCGCCTCGATGATGGCTTGCGTGACGGTGGGACTATCTACCAACGGTTGCTTGTTCACCATCAGCACCACAGCGCGTTTAGTATTCCAACTGGCATCGCCTCGCTGGAGTGCAGCCCCAATCTTCACCTCTGCCACGTCCCGCAGTAGAATCGCTTTTCCTTCCTGCACCTTGACGACCGCTTTTTGCAAATCTTCGATGGTCTGGATTTGTCCCTGTCCCCGAATCACTAATTCGCGATCGGGGTCAATCAACAATCCACCGGCGGTTTTAGCATTTGCTTCGTTTGCCGCCTTGACGACTTCCTGAAGAGAAACCTTCAACGCCTTAAGTTTTTCTGGATTAGCAATGACTTGAAACTGCTGCACGTCTCCGCCGTAGACTAGCACTTGCGATACGCCCGGAACTGCCAGCAAGCGATTGTTGATTTTGCCATCCACCAAACGTCGCACTTCCATGATTGATGTAGTGTCAGACGTGAACGCATACTGAATCACCGTCCCGATGGGGGGAGCTAAGGGCGATATCTGCGGTGTACCGATCCCTTCGGGTAATCGGTCTTGCGCGTCCTGCAATCGCTCTGCCACGAGTTGACGAGCTTGATAGGGGTCGGTGCCCCATTTAAACACCACCCGCAATACAGAAATTCCTACGGCTGACGATGTACGGACGACTTCAACTCCTGGCGTGCCGTTGACTGCACTTTCTAGTGGTAACGTCACCAAGGATTCTACTGCTTCCGGTGCAAGACCGGGGGCTTCGGTTTGTACTTCTACTTGAGGTGGCGCAAAGTTGGGCAATACGTCGAGGGGCATTCGACTTACTGTATACAGGCTCCAGATGGTCAGGGCGATCGCCCCGAACACCACTAACCATCGTTGAGCAATAGACCATTTGGGGATGACGTTTAACATAAAAATGAAATTTGGATAGCATTAGGCAAGCTTTTAGGAGACGGAGTAGAGAGGTTTACTCAGTCGCGATCGACAACAACCAAAAATCTTGGTTTTTGAATCTCTACTTGCCCTGACCTTTTAAGGCAAAAACGGCGAATCCACCCACCAGTAAAACTCCTGCGCCTCCCACCCACATCAAAGGTGACGATCCTTGAGCAGGCTGCGCTTCTACTTGCGATGTAGCGGGTGATGCTTGCGATGTAGCGGGTGATGCTTGCGATATAGCGGGTGATGCCTGCGATGTAGCGGGTGATGCCTGCGCTTCTGCTTGCGGTTTACCTCGCAATGCCTCGGAGTACAAAAGCGTTGCCCCCTGCGTTACAATCTGATTTCCCGAAACTAGATTGCCTTCTTTAATTTCCACCACATCTCCAGAGTCGCTACCAATCTGAACTGAGATCGGTTTGTAGGTTGTTCCTTCCTGGATGTAGACGAGCTTTTGCCCGTTGGCATCAATCAAACTGGTGCTGGGAACTTTGAGAATACCTCCATCGGTTGTAGGGGGGATTGCCTCTGTCTTAATTCCCAATGCAGCGGCCTTATTCGCATCAACTTCGATCGGCTGCATAATCTTAGCCGCATCGCCACCTGCAAACTCGCTGTTATGCCCAACGTGGGCTAGCACCGGAGCCGAAGCCGTACACAACATTAATCCCAAAACAAAACTAGACCCGTAGCGGGCGATCGATAACGAATTTAACTGCAATGATTTCGATAGCATAAAAATTTCCTCCTGACATTTAGCAAACCGGTGTGATGAAACAGCCACTCCTCCCAAGAGCAATCTATTCCTCACCCCGCAAGTTGTGAACCTTCTCCAGGTAGAATGTCAGGCCCAAATAAAAATTTGATGAAAATTTGAGGCGAAGTCTCAGAATTTACGGTTCGCTTCTGAAGTTATGGAGAAACCTAATGAAAATTTTCAAGTCCGGGAACTGGAAACGCATAGCCTTATGGATTCTGGCAGCCACCACTCTAATTCTTCTGGGAGATGATCCTTGGGAAGTCTTCCCTTTTGTTCAACACAGACGGATGTACTGTTCCCATGATGCAGTCAAGTCTCCCTATTGCAATTTTTCACTCCTTCGCACCCATTTTGATGACATTAGTCCAGATGGGCAGACCCTAGTTAGGGCTTGCTGAAAAAGTGTACGTAGTGGAAAAACGAGGCTACACAGCTTAAAAAATAGTAGGTTTATTGCTTGCATTCCCAAATTGAGCCAGAAACTAACAACTTTCATTGCAAGGGTTTTGAGCCTCTATAATCCTATAACTTGCACTTTTTCAAGCAAAAAAAGCTTAAACCCCTTATCTGGCAAACTTTCTACTTTTATTCAGCAAGCCCTAGTTAGTATCAAAAAAACAGGAAAAAGATCTTTCGATCTGCAAATAAGCTGTTACGCATTTAAAATGGTATTGTAGGGTGCGTCAGTTTTCAGGCGTTTCCCATGTATAGTCAGTGTTCACGAGTGACGCACCCGGATCGGGATAGTTAGTGGTTTAAATGCGTAACAGCTTATCGGATTTAAAAACAGGAAAAATCAAGGCAAAAAAAGCTTTTCTCGTGAGATATTTAGACCATTTAGTATAACCCTCAGTCGTGATTTTATAATTGGTAGTACGCCGAAGGGACTGACAGTATGGAATCTACAAACAGCCGAGCTAGAAGCAGTTTTGGATCCAGAGCCAGAGCAAATGAGTCGTTTAGTCGTCAGTCCTGATGGCAAACTATTAGCCGAAATTACAAACGATTCGATAATTAAAGTGTTGCAGCGTTTGTAAAATTGAAATTTCAACCTAACGCGGAGCTATCTGTTGCAGTTGTTTGGCTTGTTCGAGGATTTTCTCGAAGTCTTCTTCGCTCAACCGCTGAATGTAGTTGATTTTAAACTCTTCTAAGAAGTCGCACAGCAATAGTTGTATTTCTTGCCAAGTTTGCTGCTGTTGGAGTTCGCTTCCTAAAGCTTGTGCGAAATGTTGGACGAGCTGGTTTGAGAGTTGGATGCCTTGAGGATCTTCGCTAGCGATTTTGAAGGCTTCGTAGGCATTTTGCGGGCCGAGGGTGGCTAATTTTGACAGTTCTGCAACTAATTGTGAAGCTAGCTGTGCGGGAAGGTTTCCGAGTCCGGGTACTTGCTGGAAGCCTTGATAAATTGGGGATTGTTTGAGAAATATTTCTATATTGTACCGGAGTAGATCTTCTAAATCTGGCTGGAGTTGAGGCAGGACTTTGTAAACGGTTACTTGGACTAAACGGCTGGCGATTGCTTCTATTTCGTTGATATTATTAATGTCTAAATATCGCTGTTTTTGAGTTTGGAAAAGTTGTTTTGCTAGTTCGCCACTGGTAATTGATTGTTGCATCTGATTGATGAGCTGAATTACTACTACTTCTGTCAATTCTTGCGCGAAGTTGGCGACAAAACCTCGGCTGATTTGGGCGCGTATGGGTTGGAGATCGGGCATTTTGGCTTGGTGGATGCGAATGGTGACGGGTAATACTCGCAACAGGCGCCAGAAGGGGAGGAACAAAAAGATGTCGTACCACCGCCAGAGCATGGCTTGCCGCCAACTGACACTGCGGTGGCGGCGGCTGATGAAGTAGGTGCGGGCTAGAAATTCGATCGCAAATATGGCAATAAATGGCAGGTCGATTTGCCAGAAGTTGTCTGTAAATTCCCCATTTTCTCCGATCGTGCGGTAATAGTTGGTGGCGATTAACGGCTTGATTTTGGCGTCAAACCAAGTGATTTCTTGTTGCCAGCCTTGTTTGTTTAAATACTCTTGGCTCCAGAATGTTTTGAATGATTGTTTTGCTGATTGCTGCGGATTCGGCGTGCGATCGCGCATCCGGTCTTTAATTTTTTCTAAGGACCCACTTTTTGATGCTACTCGAAACGGATCTTCGTCGATCATGTTCGCGCTCAGAGTGTTTATTTCCTGCAATTTGGCTGCTACTTGAGGAGATGGCAAGCCTGTTTGCACTACTTGTTTTTTTAATTCTTCTAAGGTTTCTAGATATTTCTGGGTGTCTCGGTGGGGTTGAATTCCTTTGAATGGGTCGTATATTTGGGTGAGAACCGGTAGTTGCCGGAAGTAGAAATTTCGGGCGGGAACATAAGTTATATCAAATAATACTAGGCTTAAATTTCCTAGTGCGACCAGTGCAATGAACCGCTCGAACCAGGGTACTTTGGGTGATTCTTTACGGGAGTTTTCAGTTAGAGATGGCTGTAGTTTTGGTGTCACTGGCATTTCCTAAATAAGTAGACGGAGCGAAATAACTGTAACTGGTAATAGCTGGAAAAAAGGAAACAGCTTAAACTGGCTAACTGTCGGGTTGCGATCGGATTGCGATCGAGTAAGCTAGTATTTATTTGAACCAGGGGAAATTTAGGTAGTTTGGGATTGTTGATTTTGCCGGGTTGAGTAAAATTTTATACTTGTAAAATATTAAGGTCGATCGAACTTGACGGTAGCAGCAGCTCCCGTTAGTCTGCTTCTCTCTGGCAATAAAATTATATCTCAGGCAGAATCCTAAGTTTTTTTTCGGCGTTGCAGAGCTAACTGGTCTGGTAATAAATTACTATTTTTGTTTAATCTGCTGGCTGTTTGACCGCGAAATCAAATCTCTTGCACCGATCGCAGTTTAAGGTTAGATTTGGACTTCGAGTTTGAGGTCAAACCCTCAAGAGAGGTATACTTGCTCAGGGGCAGTCTGGCGAGAGCGCTTCCGAGCAAGTGCGAGGGTGGCTGCAACCTCCGTAAGGTTCGGGTTCTCGCCTCCACAAAAACCAGCTAGCGATCGGACTCTTGAATAAAATGACACCCTGAGTATAATTTTGTTCGCATTTTTTTAATATATGACATACTGCCTTAATCTCGATTGCCCAAAAGACAAGCGTCAGAACCCACCAGGCACAAAGTATTGTCTTAATTGTGGTTCCAAGCTGTTGCTAAAAGACCTTTATGCAGCAACCGAACCGCTGCGCGATGGAGGATTTGGCAGGACTTTTCGAGCTGTCAATCATGGAAAATTTGAGGAACTTTGCGTTATCAAACAGTTGTCGCCGCCGCAGGAATTTCAGCGGAAGCCGGCTCATTTTAAAAAGTATGTCCGACTGTTTGAACAAGAGGCAAGGCGGCTTTACGAACTGAAGCACCCACAAATTCCTCAGCTAATTTCTTATTTTGAGGAAGATGGGCGTTTGTATTTGGTGCAGGAGTTTATTGATGGGAATAATTTAAAGGATGAGTTAGAAAAGTACGGTGCTTATAGCGAACTTAAAACTAGGGAACTGCTATTAGATTTGTTGCCTTTGCTGAATTTTGTTCACGAGCGCAATGTGATTCACCGAGATATTAAGCCTGAGAATGTGATCCGCCGCAATCGCGATCGCAAGTTGGTGCTGATAGATTTTGGGGTTTCCAAACAGGTAGTAACTGATGCTCCAACCAAAACGGGCACGAAGTTGGGAACTCCGGGTTATGCGGCGCTAGAACAGCGGCACGGTAGGGCTGTTCCTGCTAGCGACCTTTATAGTTTGGGGGTGACTTGCATTCGCTTGCTGACTTCTGTGATGCCTTATTTGGATATCTACGGGGACATTCACGATGACCTTTACGACCCGCTCGAAGGTCGCTGGCTTTGGAGGGAGGCTTTGCCGAAAGGAACAAAAATTAGCCAGGATCTAGGTCAGATTTTGGATAAGTTGATTCAGGAATATGTCAAAGACCGCTACAAGTCTTCTCTGGAAGTTTTTGAGATTTTAAAACCTGCTGCTGTTGTTGTTCCACCAGATTCTAAGTTGCAGCAGGCAACTGTTCTTAGTCCTTCTTTGCCGACTCAACCTGTAACTAAAAATCCGATTGTTTCTGTGAATTTAGAGTCGGAAAAAGGGATTGATTATTCTCAGTTGGAAAGGCTGCTGGCTGCTAAAAATTGGCGTGGTGCTGATGAGGAAACTTCTGTGAAAATGCTGGAAGTGATGCAGCAAGTTTCGAGGGGTTATTTGAGTGAGGAAGATATTAGGAAGTTTCCCGCTAAGGATTTGCAGACGATTGACCAACTTTGGGTGCGACACAGCCACCGGAGGTTCGGTTTTTCTGTACAAAAGGGTTTTTGGGTCAAGTCGGGGGGAAAGGCTGGTGTTTATGATGCTGATGTTTGGGAGAAGTTTGGCGATCGAGTGGGCTGGCGAGTTAACGGTCAGTGGGTATACTATTCTGAACTGAATTTTACTTCTAAGGCAATGCCTGGACATTTGCCGGGAGGGACTGTTTTTGGGTGGGAAGGTGGGGTTTTGTGTGGTGTTTTGGGCTTGGGTGGGATCTGGTTTCTGCTGTCGCGGCGAGATTTGTAGGAAGAGGGAAGTTCGGCAACGGATGCTGTAATGGATGTAACGGATGGAAGTCGGAAGAGGGAAGTTCGGCAACGGATTCGCTCGACGGATGTAACGGATGTAACGGATGTAAAGGATTTAGTCGGATGGAAGTCGGAAGAAGGAAGAACGGTCAACAGGGAAAAAAGAGGCGAATCATGACAAAGGTGTTCATTCAGTTGACAGTTGACCTGGGACAGTTGACCTGGGACAGTTGACCTGGGACAGTTGAGGGCAGCCTTTACCTGGAAGGAAGAGGATTGGAGTAATGAATAGTCTGATCTTAATTTATCGCTAAAACGGAGAGGCTTTTAACCAATTATTTCTGGTAATTATTTAAAGAGTTAACAAATTTTTATTTCATTTTTTAAGAATCTGTGCCGAATGGGAATTGTATAGGGAGCATCCCACTTTTGCAATCAGTATAAATACTCAGACAATTGTCTGTCTGACTAAGTTGATGGCATAATAGAAAGCAAATAAATTACCATAATCCA
>NZ_JAEQCF010000131.1:0-10526 GCF_020738625.1 Microcoleus sp. PH2017_09_SFU_O_A | reverse complement strand
GCATCTCATTTGTTGTGCAAAAACCATTTTTTCGAGAGGTACGTAGTTGCGCTTCAGCGCTCTGGGAGCATCTCATTTGTTGTGCAAAAACCATTTTTTTTACAGTGCTGTCCACAAAGAGCGAGCTGTATAATACTTGCTCTTCGTGGACATCACTATAACAATAAAACTGAGATAATCCCAGCGCTCTTATATATAAGAAAGAGCGCTGAAGCGCAACTACGTACCTTTTTTAAGAGCGCTCAAGCGCAACTACCTACCTTTTTTAAGAGCGCTCAAGCGCAACTACGTACCTTTTTTAAGAGCGCTCAAGCGCAACTACGTACCTTTGTTAAGAGCGCTCAAGCGCAACTACGTACCTTTTTAAGAGCGCTCAAGCGCAACTACGTACCTTTGTTAAGAGCGCTCAAGCGCAACTACGTACCTTTTTTGTTCTGATGCACCCTACTCAACTGCGATGTTTATGACACAGCAATCAGTTGACCAATTCTGTAATTTCGGGGAAATCTTGATACGACTCGGGAAAAAATCCCTCGGCTTCAGTTCGCGTAATATGGCTGTGGTTTGTGTCATATTTTGAATTCTTGCTGCAAGCGATCGATAATTGTATTGCGCTCGATGGTAGCTAGAATCTCTTGAATGACAGTATCCTGTCCCAGGGGGCCCCAGGTGCAGCCTCTTTCTAAATAAACTTGGGCGGCGCGACCGACAGCGTAGGTTCCGTAGGCTGCTAAACTAGCTTGAGTGACAGCGACTCCGGCGAAAGTCGAAAAGCCGATTTGTGGGGCGACAGCGGCCGCACTTTTCCCAAATCCCAAGAGGAAACTGCTACCTAATTCTCCCAAAAGTACGCCGCCAGCGCTGGAGAAAATAGTTTGCCAAAGTTTGCCGGCTTCGTAACCAGTCATCGGTAAACAGTAAAGTCTGGATAAAGAGCGAATTAAGGCTAAATCTGCAACAGTTGCGCCCATGACATCCAGGAAAGCAACAGGATTTAAGCCGACAGCTAAAGCTTTGTATTTGGCAAATTGCCAGATTAAATCATCGGCTTCTGTTTGGCGCAATTTGAGAACTTGATGAGCAAGATTTGCTTCGGCATCTCTAGCTTCTACTAAAGCATTAAGTGCGAGGAGCGATCGCCCTTCTCTGTTAAGAATTGTCAAAATTGTGTGTTTGAGTTCGTCTATTTGGGGAGGCGGCGATTCCCATTCGTTGGTGATACTTCCATCTGACCATTCTACGCGCACTTGCATCGGTGCGGGTTCGGCGGCTACCATGACTATTTCTAAGGATTTGGCAATTTTAGCGGGTGGTTTTGCTGTAGATTTAGGAGCAGGGATGTTATTTTGGCGATCGTCCAAATCGTCCCAATCTTCCTTATCTGTTACCGCCTCGGCTGCTAGCTGTTCGGAATTTCCCAGCGCTTGCAAACTTTGGTAAATAGCTGTTCGGTCTAATTCTGGATACAGGTCAATTTTATTAAAAACTAAAATTAGCGGCTTTTGAGCAGTTTGTAATTCGCACAAAGCTTGATATTCAGTGCGAGTGATATCGCCAGCTACCACAAACAGAATTAAGTCAGCTTGGCGAGTGACTTGTTTCGCCATCTCGCCGCGCACTTCCCCGCCAACTTCATCAAGTCCGGGAGTATCAATTAATTCTACTTGAACCCCCCCCTGCCCCCCCTTACCAAGGGGGGGTTGGGGGGGTTCTACGCCCTCCAGGAAGGTTAAAGGCACATTCCAACGTACAGAACGAGGCCACTGAGTCACGCCGTTGAGGGGGCCTGTTTGCAGGATTTTTTGACCCAACAGCGCGTTTAATACGGCTGATTTGCCGCGACTGACTAGCCCGAAAGTAGCAATCCTAATTACCTTGTTGTCAAGTTTTTCGGAGGTAGAAGTTAAAATATCTAACTGAGTTTGCAGGGCGGCTTCTAATTCTGTGTTGTTCGAGTTTTTTTTGCCTTGGCGCAGGTAGGAGTAGCGCGCGAGGGCTTGGCGCAAACTGGCGCGGGCGAGGGATAGGCGATTTTCTTGAAGGGAATTGTCAGCCATTGGCGATCGGCTTTTTTAAGCTATGTAATTGAGCGTAGAAATATAACATTCTCTTTCTTATTTTAATACAATTTTTGATAAATTTTAGGACTTACCCAACTGTCCCATGCAATCAAGGTACGTAGTTGCGCTTGAGCGCTCTTATTTATATATATGAAAGAGCGCTCAAGCGCAACTACGTACCTAAGAGGTCAGATCCCCTTTTTTAGGGAATCTAGGCCTAATCGTCAGACAGACTCGATTTCTCGCCGCCCCTGGCTCCAGAAGTATTTAATTTGCTGCCGAATTAACAGCCTGGGCCCCAGATGTCTGAGGCGAGAGACGACTTGCAATTTGATTGACGAAAGATTGCAAGAAGGAAACTTGTTGATTTTGCTGAAATACTGCTTGCAAAGTTTTCGTCAACTGATTGAGACTGAAAATGCCTTTGGCTGCATTTTCCAGTTCTTGATTTTGGAAATATTCAATCAAACTTAGTCCAGCTATTCTGGTAAAATAGGCTGCACTAATTCCCTGCACTGCGCCTCCGGCTGCATAGGTAACGGCATTGCTTTTAAGCAGTCCAGCAATAGTTTGGGTAGACACTTCTACCAATCCCAGTTTGAACATTTGGGTTGCCAAAGTTGCCGCTACTGTCTTAGCTTGGTCTAAGGAAAACTCTTGCTTGTAGATAGCGCCGAGGTCGATTACCAGTTGGGTGCTGATGGCGGTTGTGGCTAGCAAGTCTAAGGCGGCAACTGGGTTGGCAAAAACGGCGGCGGCGGCGATATACTGATATTGTTCGATGATGGGCATTGCCCGATCGCGCCTCACGACATTCAAGCAAGTTTTTGCTTCTAATTTAACCGTTGCAGCTTCCCGCACAGCACTCGCCCAGACCAACTGTTGCCCTTCTTGAGTGACGATTTGAGTCAATCTTGCTGTCAGCGGTTCGAGTTGAGAGACTTGAGTTTCAATCCGTTCTTGAACAGTGCCGTCTGCTTGGTGCTGCCGCACTTTAATCGAATTAGGGGAAGCTGCGATCGCAATTATATCTTCTGTCCCCAATATTCCTTGCATTCTTTGGTGCAACTGCTGCAAAATTTGTGACTGCTGCGCTGGCAAATATTGGTCTAGTTTGTTCAAAACTAGCAGCACGCGCTGACCTGCGGACGCTAGTTGAGATAATGTTTGAAACTCGGAATCCGTGATGTCGCCCGCCGTGACAAACAGCACTAAATCACCGCCGATTTTGGCATCGGAATTTGTGGTATTGGCAAACAGCGGTGCTGTTTCTGAGAAAATCTGCTGTTGTGAGTCTTGGGATGCCCAATCAGAATTTAAAACTTGAATTAAGGCAGTTTTACCGACAGCTTTGCCGCCTGTTACGGTAATCCGCAAATCTTGTCTGTCTAATTCGGCTTTGAGTCGATCGAGCTTTGCTGTTAGATGAGCCGGATTTACCGAGTTTTGAGCTTCTGAGGCGAGCAATTTAATTGCTGCTTCGGCCTGCGCGATCGCTTTTTCGGCTGCTTCCCGCTTGGCCAGGGGCTGCGGGAGTTCGAGTTCGAGTGTGGGAGATTGTTGTTTCCACCACCAATACCCCGCACCGGCAGCCGTCAAGCCGATGAGTGCCGTTTCTCCCATTTCTGAACCCGAATGCTGTAGAGTTTCCAACAGCCAAAGCGCTGCTGAAAGTCCTATTCCGCCTATCAAAATTGGTCGCCGCAAGTTAAGTGTCATTTTTCCCTTCCTGTGGGTATTATCGCCAAGCTTAACCTTACCGGGCTTGGTCTCCCTCCCTATATTCCATCGTACCTCTGCGACATCCAAACTGGCGATCGGGCGATCGGGCGGATTATACCATAAACCTTTTGCGGAAGTTCAAAAAGTTTGTAGTAAGGACTTCAGTCCTTGCTGTTGAGTTAAGCCAGCAAAAAGTGAAGTTATTACTACAAACTGTTGATATTTGACACTCTCCGGGAGTCAACGCCACGGAGATTCTTAAAACCACAACTTTAGTCTTAAAGGCGCTGTCAAATCGCCTCTACACACTCAAAACAACTACATCTTGCGAGTATTGCAATCGTGCTTACTTTTCCTTTGCTTTCGTCCTGCCATCACAATGCCAGATAGGTACGCTCTGTGTTCACCATTACTTGTTTACCCAGGCTACGGACGTATCGAGACGAGATAACACGGGGGTTGCTCCCTAATCAAACACTTCTTCGCATAGATGGTTATTCTTACTCAAACTTATTATAGCAATTTTCATGTTCCGTAGGGAAGAAAAGCCGTCCTATAAGGACGGGGCTTCAAACCCATTCTTTTTGGTGAAAAAGTCTAGGTAATTATCTAATCTCCCAGACAAATTCCCAAACCGCGGGCCGTTTTAACCAGAGTACCATCGAAGTCTACAGGTCTGTATTTGGCGATCGCATCTTCCAGCGGAACACTCACAACTTCTCGTTGTTGCCAAGATACCATGCGGTCAAATTTCTTTTCGGCAACTAAATCAACTGCTGCGACACCAAAAGCCGAAGCAATTAATCTTTCTAGCGGAGAAGGCGTTCCTCCGCGTTGAATGTGTCCCAAAACTGTGACGCGAGTTTCTGCACCGCTACAATCAGAAATTGTATCAGCTAAATACTGACCTATGCCACCTAATCGACTTTGGCCTAAGCGATTTGTGTGCATTACTAACTCGCCTGCTTCTGTCCGCACAGCCTCCGCTACTATAATTAAACAGTAGTTTTTTCCGCGTTGTTGGCGTTCTTGAACTTTGGCGCAGATTTCGGAAATTTTGTAAGGAATTTCGGGAATCAGAATTATATCAGCACCGCCAGCAATTCCGGCACTAATCGCAATATGTCCGGCATCGCGTCCCATGACTTCAACAATCATCACGCGGCTGTGACTGGCCGCTGTAAAATGTAAGCGATCGAGTGCTTCTGTGGCAATATTGACAGCAGTATCAAAACCGATCGAACGCTCGGTAATACCGACATCATTATCAATAGTTTTAGGAATAGCAACTAAATTCAAATTACCTGCGTTGGCAATCTTTCGGAGAATGGCAAGACTGCCATCGCCACCAATCCCAATTAAGGCATCCAAACCTAGTTGATGATAGCCTTCAATAATATCATCAGAGCGATCGCGCAAAGTTCCATCAGGCATCGGGAAAGCAAAAGGATTGCCCTCATTGGTAGTGCCTAGCATTGTACCCCCAATAGTCAGCCAGGAATCTACTTTCTCAATATTCAAGGGTGTTGCTTCAGGAGGGCGACTCATCAATCCTTTGGTGGCTTGACGAATGCCCATCACTTGCCAATTGTATGTTCCCGTTGCGCGGTAGACAACGGCTCGAATCACGGCGTTTAAGCCTGCACAGTCACCCCCGCTGGTGAGAATGCCGATACGTTTTTGTTCTCCCATAATTTAGCCAGACTTTTGTTCCTCAGAACATGGTTGATATTTTTAGATTCCGATTCGTTCAATCCTGATTTTCGACGTAAGTAGTTACAAATAAACTTTACTCTGTAACAGAATGTAAAGCTATGATAACCTTTGTGATTGCTTCGTTTCACTTTGTTTCACTGGCAATGACATACTTATGTATTTTCAAGCTTCAGCGACCTAATTGAGCAGCTCATCTCTGATGCACCCTACAAGCTTGATAGCTAACTTTCGTAGCGTCCCAAATCACCGTCTCAAATACAACATAAATTTTACTTGGGATTGAGGCGTTTAGAAACTTGGTTAACGATACCGCTGAGAATTGCACCGCCCATCAAAATACCGAGGGCAGGATTAAATACGGGCTGCCACAGACTGTACCATAAATCGAAACCGAGATTTACGCCAGTCGATCGCCCTGCAACGGCGATCGCAAACCACCCAAAAATAGCCAAGACGAAAAACACATCAGCGACTAAAATCAAGTTGAGGAAGTTAAGAATTTTATCTTTCATGGTCGATGGTTCCTTTTTGAGTGTATATGTGTCAACTTTTGGCAAGAGGTTGGCAAGGGAGCCGATGGATAGCTGCAACAGGCGATCGAATCAAGATAAAATAAAATATCATTCAATTGTTTTCGCATACTTGTGGTCAAAATATGGTTCGTTATACACTTCCTCAAAGCCCCGAAATTATTTTAACTGTCAAAGGGAAAGATTCAGCGAAAGCCCGCGAAGAAGCGATGGATAAGCTGATGCTGCTGATGGATGAAGGGAAGCTACCTACAGAGCTCGCAGAAGGATTTGGGCCCAAGCAGTTTGTTGAAGTTATCGAAGATGCTGCTGTGTCTGACGGCGAGGACGCAATTACTGAAGCAGTGCAGATTTTGAGCAATTTGGCAAGTCTCAAATTGAAGGTGATGGAATCCCGGGAAGAAGCCCTAAAAATCCGGGAGGCGATCGATATTTTGTTTACAGATGAGCCTGTGAGTGCGGAGGAAATTGGTCGTCTGAAAGACGGTTTTAAGGTTCTCAAAAACTTCGCTCAAGCTAATGTCCGCTATCGAGAAGCTAGGGGCAAAGCTGAGGAAGCTCGGGCAATTCTGGACGAAGCTTTGCAATCTGTAGAATCGGAAAAAAAGGCACAGAAATCAGCGAAATAGTAGCTAACTGTAGGCAGGGTAAGCGCACGTTAAATAGTAGCTCAGGATACAGATTAATAAGCCAGATACTGAGGTTAAAGGTGCAATGCTAAAGGTTTGTTAGATTTCCTCGCTTCGAGGCTGACACAAGGTGACACTCTCTGGGTATTCCCACCTCTTGGTTCCCGTTATGTCTCAAGGATTTGCGCCCGCTGCCCGCTGTTGAGCTGCCCACACAGGAGTGCGGTTCCCTTAGAAATATCAGCCTTAAGCCAAGGATTAGTAGACTGTTTTAAATCCGTCGAAGATCGAGCGAGTCGAACGGGGACAATGGCATCCTTTATCCGATATTCTGATCGTGGCGATTCTCTCCACCATTGCAGGCGGACAAAGCTCTTAAGCCATGGTGGAACTCTATGGCAGTAGCAAACAAGCTTGGCTCTCCACCTTCTTAGCACTCCCCAATGGCATCCCCAGCCCAGATAGCTTTCGGCGGGTGATTGAACGTCTCCACCCCAAACAGATGGAAGCCGCCTTCGATAACTGGGGGCGTTGCTGATTTACGGTATGAAAGGCTAAATAGGTCTGTCATAGAAACCAGTATCCACAAAGGTTTTGGATTTTAAACTTATTTTTTTCATACCATGATTAAGCAACGCCCAATATTTTAATAGAAATAGCAAAGAAAGAACACTCTTGACTGAAGTCCCCCGAGCCGCTTCCCTAGGAAGGACTAAAGTCACGCTTGTTTCCCGCATCCGGTATTGATTTTTATGAGCGATGACTATATGGTGAAGGTATTAGTCGCAGCGCTCCCTGAACTCTCTCAAAGTAGCAGTCCTACAACCTAGATGGCAAGTGCGTTAAATGGTATTAATTTGTGGGGTAGGCTTGCTGTGCCTACCCCTGTATGTATGTTGCTATTAGGCTAGGCGCGAACGCTCCTTTCTTTTTTGCTACCTTCAAAGTCTCGAGCCGACCCAACTTCGTAGCCTCCTGTCCGCAAGCGGCGGTCTAAATCGCTGGCTTCGGGAGAAGTTTTTGTGGCTTCTTCGATTGTCACTCTACCTTCAAGTACGAGTTTGTAAAGATCCTGGTTGATAATCTTCATGCCTTCGTAGGTGTCATTTTGCATCAACCGGAAAGCTTCATCATCATCACCTTTCATCAAGTAATCGTGCATGGCTGGCGTGTTCACCAAAATATCGTGAACTGCGACGCGGCGGTTGTCAACTGTTGGCAGCAAAAGTTGGGCAATTACTGCTACTAAAGAATCGCAAATTTGAATCCGCATCGCCTGCTGTTCCTCAGGTGGGTAGAGGTTTAACAAGCGGTTAAGAGCGTTGATGGCGCTGCGAGTGTGGAGGGTTCCCAATACTAAGTGACCAGTTTGAGCTGCTTGCAAGGCTGTATTGATGGTAACGCGATCGCGCATTTCCCCGATCAGGATGACATCGGGGTCTTCCCGCAAAACTGCCCGCAAAGCCTGCTGGAACTCGTGGGTGTGCAAGCCGACTTCCCGCTGGCTGACCAAGCATTTTTTAGAAGGGTGAATGAATTCGATCGGGTCTTCAATTGTAACTACGTGCTTCTGTTCCGTCTGATTGAGGTGGTCGATCATCGCAGCGACTGTTGTCGATTTCCCGGAACCGGTAGGCCCGGTAATCAAAATTAATCCTTGCGATCGCAAAATGACCTTTTTGAGAACTTCTGGCAACCTCAAGGAGTCGATAGTGGGTATTTCTAAACTGATCAACCGCAATACTAGGGCGCCACCACTGAGGGAATCAAAACAGTTTAGCCGACACCGCACGAAGCCCGGGTAAAAAATTGCTGCATCTAATTCCTTGGTAGCTGCAAACTGTTTTCGCTGTTCGGGGGTGAGAATTTCGGCTAAGTAATGTTCAAAAATTTCTGGCGTGACTTTGGGGTGGCTGGTTGCTACTTGCATGACGCCCCGAATCCGAAATCGAGGTACTTGACCGACTCGAATGTGAATGTCGGAAGCCGAGGCGGTATGGGCATCTCTGACCATTTGTTCGATCGTACTTACGGGAGTCTCAACAGCCCGCTGCTGTTGCTGCTGATGCTGCTGTTGCGCCAGGGGGTGTGCAGCAGGCGCCGGTGGTGGTGGCGCGGGAGTTGCAGCCAAGGGCGGCGGTGGCGGGGGTGTGCGGCGGGCTTGAGGGTCGGGTTTAACGGGTGTAGGATTGTTTAATGGGTTCATTTTTTAGTCTCCAGTGAGTCGATTTTAGATTTTAGATTTTAGATTTTAGATTGACTCGCAGCGCCGTGAATCTGGGAGTTTCAACTATGGTCTAAAATTTGGGGATTGACCGTGCGCGATCGAGTGTCGGGATCTTGTATCCGTTATTGGGCGGGGTCAAAGTATCATTGAAAAAATTCCCGATTTCTAATCTAATCGCTCGCTTGCTAATTCGGTGCCAAATGCTGAGAATATTTTACAATTAGGCTTGATGGGCGATCGAGCAATTAACAGTTTTAACTCCTATGAACATCCGTCACAAAATTGCCGACTGGCTCGAAAATCGCGCTGTTACTCCTGCCTACGCGGGTTGGCTGCTCTCGGGGATGACGGTGTTCTTTTTTGGGTCTGCTACTAATACAATGTCTGGGTGGCTGTACGCGCTCAGCGGTGGCAGTTTGGCGCTGCTGGTAGTAGCTGCGGTTTTGCCTGCAAAATCGCTGCGTTCCTTGGAAGTCCGCCGCCACCCGATCGAACCTGTGAGTGCGGGCGATAAAATCACCGTGGAACTAGAAATCGAAAATAGCGCCCGCCAACCTAAAACCTTGTTGCAAGTGGTAGACATCTTACCGTTTGTATTGGGAAAAGAGCTTGTCCGCCCGATCGAGATCGTAGAGCCTAAAAGTATATACAGGGATACATACTACGTGGAAGTCCGGCAGCGGGGCGTCTATCGCTGGCAAGAGGTGCACTTGAGGACGGCGGCGCCTTTAGGGTTGTTTTGGTGCCGTCGCAGCCGCCCGGTAAAAGCGGTGGCGGTGGTTTACCCGCAGGTTTTGCCGTTGAGCACTTGCCCTTTGATCGATCGCATCGGTCAAGAAGACAGTCCGCAATTGTACGATCGCCTGCGATCGCAAACCGCTACCGAAGGCCTCACCCGCAACCTGAGACCTTACCGTCACGGAGACCCCACCCGCCTGATTCACTGGCGCACCAGCGCCCGCTACGGAGAACTGCGGGTGAGAGAGTTAGAAGTTGCAGCAGGCGGCCAAGAAATTATTATTGCTCTCGACAGCGCTGCATTGTGGCAACCAGAGGAATTTGAACGAGCGGTGACAGTAGCAGCGTCTCTTTACTTCTATGCTAGCAAGCGCCTGTTAAACGTCAAACTTTGGACGGCCGGAACCGGACTTGTCTCGGGGAACCGGGTAGTTTTGGAAACCTTGGCGGCGGTTAATGCTGCCGAAGATGCGATCGATAGTCGATCGCAACTATCGATCATTTGGCTAACTCAAAACTCTGCAAGTTTAAGCACTCTTACCCAAGGTAGTCGTTGGGTACTCTGGCCGAGTTCCACTGCGGAAACAGGCGAAAAACTGTTAGTGAAACATGATTTACCTGGTTTAGAAATTCGCTCGGATAGACCTTTAGAACTTCAGTTACAAGATGCTTTAGAAAGAGCAATTAGTTATTAAGATTGAGTGGATAAGTTTTCCGCTATCATATCAAATCCGGTGACAGCAGAATTCTGCCAGTGCGAGCGTCCCCGCTCGCGACAGGAGATAATATCGTTTCCGGTATCATCTCAAATCCAGTAACAGCAGAATTCTGCCAGTGCGAGCGTCCCCGCTCGCGACAGGAGATAATATCGTTTCCGGTCAAATCCAGTAACAGCAGAATTCTG
>NZ_JAEQCF010000130.1:0-10539 GCF_020738625.1 Microcoleus sp. PH2017_09_SFU_O_A | reverse complement strand
ACAAAGAGTTAATTTTATTGTGGGGTGGGCATCTTGCCCGCCCCCTTTCTTTCTTAGCAACAGGCAAGATGCCTGTTCCACAAAGAGTTAAATAGATTGCTGGTATTTTTCCAACAATTCTGGGATATAATCGTAGCCATCAACACCGATCGCCGGAATGATACTCGCTCGACTTTTCGCCAAAGACTGCTTAAAAGATTCAGCCCCCATTTGTCCGCGCAAAATTGTCAGCAAACCAGCCGATTGTCGCCATTCCATCGCCCCAATTTGCTCCAAAGTATACATCCCCAAACAGCCAGCAAAAATTGCTTGTTCTAGTTGATTCAGACTGTAATAAGCTTGAGCTAAATAAGCCAAATTGAGACCTTGGAGATATAAGTCGCCGGAAAATTGAGCCGCTTGCCAACCTTTGACCAAATACTCGATCGCACCGGCAGCATTTTCCAGAGCAATTTTAGCAATACCGAGGCTGCTGGAGCAAAAAGCTTGACTTTGGCGATCGCCCAATTTTTCCGACAGCAGCAAACCTTGCTCCAAATAACTAATAGCACTTTCGTAAACCTCCGGTTCCACCTCCTCCAACTGCCGCGCCTGGAACACCTCGCTGTAGCCCAAATTAGCCAGGGCGTTCGCCTCACCTTGCCGCTCTCCCGCCTGCCGTGCCATAATCAAAGCCCGCTGACTGTAATTAATCGCTTCCTGATAATTTTTTTGAGCCACATAATTGCGGCTAATGTGATTGAGATTGGCGACTTCACAGGCTTTATCTCCTTCCATCCGGGCAATTTCCAGGGATTGCTTGTGCAGTAAGATCGATCGTTCGTAGGCCCCAGCCGCCTGCATCGAATAACCCAAAAGCGTCAAAATTCGAGCCTTCGCTTGAGTACCTTCAACACGCCGCAGCGGTTCATCTAAATAATCCAAAGTATGCCGCAAAGCTTTACCATCAAACGAAGCAAAAATCCCGCCATAAAGCGGAAAGTATTCCCGCTGAGAAAAAGTGCGTAAAATTTGCAAAGTTACTTGAAAACAAGCATTTGCCAACTGTTCGCCGCTCTTAGTAGAATTATTAAATCCACTAGCTAGCTGACTCCAAATTACAGAAAAAGTAATGTAAGTAGAAATCGAAGCTTTTGTGGACACCTTGGAATCATAAACTTGCTTGTCGAACCATGTTACCAAAGCCCGTTGCAAACACTGCAAAATTATCGCCAATTCCAGCAACGTACCTAATTCTACATTAGACTGCTTGGCTGCAAATTCAACGATAGAATCACCCCTGGCAATAGTCTGTAAAAGAGCGTTAGCAAAGGCACTATTAACTTTTTTTGACCAAAAAGCCCAAGGCCCATTTTGTTCGGGACTGCCGGCGAATCCTAGCTGCTGTGGCTGATAAATCCAGCCGACGAGTTCCGGTTCCAAGCGCTGCCAAGATTCTAAACCTTTAGCAATCCCGGCGGTGATTTGTTGCAAATCTCGTTCGGTTTCGGGATTGGTAGTTTGCAGCATTTGTTGGTGCACAGATTTTGACAATTGCTGCAATTGATCGAGAGTCAGCGGATGTTCTTTATTGGGATCAATTATTTGCAATATTGCCAGGAGGCGGCCGTTAGATTCGGCGGCAAGGATTTGTTGGATGGAAGATGCGATTTCGCGATCGACGCGGTTATCCTTCTGCCAACGTTCCCATTCTCCTTGGATAGTTTTTAGCGCTCTGAGGCTGCGATTTGCCTTGGCTTGTTTGATTTCGTCCTTTTCATTTCTGAGCAGGTTGTCGGTGGCATCGAGGCGTTCGCCAAAACAGCGTTCAAAGATTTCGCCCGTGCCGGTGCCAATGTCTTGCACCAACATTTGATATACTTGTTCTTTAGAGCGAATTTGACCTTTGAGGGTGATTTCGACAATTTTATCGATCAGTGCTAGGTAGCGATCGCGCAATGAAGTAGATTCTGGCATAAGTTATTTTTAGTTAATAAATTTTTATTGACACCGCGAGCCGTATTGCAGGCTGCTACTTAATTTTACAGATCATCTGGATTAATGCCCATGTCTCGGAGGCGATCGGCCAATCGATTTGCTCGCTGTCTTTCAGATTCAGCCCGCTGACTTTCAGATTCAGCGCGTTGACTTTCAGATTCAGCCCGTTGACTCTCTAATTCAGCCCGTTGACTCTCTAATTCAGCCCGTTGTCTTTCAAATTCTTCGGGAGTCAGAACCCAATCGCCACTAGCATCGTACCAGCGCAGCCACAACCTCGAAAAACCTTGATAATTACCTTCCCACAAACCAATACCTAACTCCAATTCCGGTATCCAGAATCGTGAATCAGTTAAAACTTGTTCGCAGTAACGATTATCAATCAATTGAAATACTCTCAGTTGATTAGTGTAGCGACTAAAAACAAAGTAGTAAGGAATCTGCAAAATCTCTTCATAAACTCGCCACTTAGTAGGCGGTTTATTTCGGATTTCTGGTGTAATTCCCAAATCTTCATCTTCAGTTCCAGGTGACAGGAGTTCCACTACTACTAGAGGACTAATATTTTCTTGCCACATCACGTAGCTGAGGCGCAAATCCTCACCTCGATAAAATCTAGAAGCGCCCAAGACAACGAACCAATCGGGTCTTTTATACCAATTGAGATGATTGGAATCGTAGTATAGATTGAGGTCTGTCGCTATAAAGATTTGGTCTAGCGGATGGTTGCGGGGGCGGCAGGTTTGACGCAGCAGTTCGGGTTGATAGTCATGAAATTCGTCAGGCAAACCGGGCTCCTCCGGGTCTTCACTAGGTAGATCGTACATCGTAGGGAGCAGTTTTGTTTGGTAAGGCTGCGAATCCGGTACGTACATCGTCATAAAATTACCCGGGCGAGACGGCTTAAGGAGATTGAGGCGGTACGGTCATTAAGACATTATAGCGGTTTTCGATTTCTTGCGAGTGCCGCTAAGGGCGATCGCATCTTCCCAAACAAACCAAAAATTATTTACGTGTAACTCTTGCTGGGAATTTGAATATATGAATCCGGCATTTCATTCTGCTGGTGAATAGCAAAGAAACGGCGCTCAATTTCTTTGAGAACTGCTGCATCATAATAAATCATGCCACAATCCAGACAAATCTCAACAGGCGTGTTAGGAACTAGCAAGTATTTACCTTGATGACTATACAGGTAATTGATTTTACGTTCCTCATAGCGGTTGCTACCACAGGTATTGCATCGGATTTCTCGCATGAGTTTATATTTTTATTTGCTAGTTTCCACCAACAGAGGTTCGATACGCTCGTGACTAATCAGCCGATGAGCATAAACTAGACAAGCCTGAATATCTTCTCTTTCTAACCAGGAATAGCCTTCGAGAATCGTTTCAGGAGTGTCGCCAGCCGCTAAGATTCCTAGAATGTGCTCAACCGCAAGACGGCGACCCCGAATAATCGGTTTTCCGTTAAATATTTGGGAATTTACTGTGATTCGTTCTAAGAGTTTTTGAGCATCCATAATTTGAGGCATAATTAGATATCTTATATTCTATCATTTGTTTATGAGTTCCGAACCCCTGACTCTCTCAAAAACCAATCCTGTTTTAGCCGCCCAAGGATTAACTCGCCGCTTTGGCGGTTTAGTTGCTGTAAACGACGTATCTTTTACAGTTGAAAAAAACGAGATATTTGGACTGATCGGCCCTAACGGTGCTGGCAAGACAACTCTATTTAATGTAATGACTGGACTGATACCTGCTTCTAGTGGCAATCTGATTTATCAAAATGAAAATATTTCCCAATTGAAGCCTTATCAAATTGCGAATAAAGGTATTGCGCGCACTTTTCAAAATATTAGATTGTTTGGGGATCTTTCGGTGTTGGAGAATGTGGCGATCGCCCGACACATCCACAGCCGATCGCAAAATCCGGTATTATCGCTACTATCGGGGATTTTCGGCTTACCAGAATCTAACGCTATGGAGCGCAAAACCCAGCGGAAAGCCATGGAATTGTTGGATTTGGTCGGTTTGGGCGATCGCGCGCAGGAACAAGCCAAAAACCTGCCCTACGGCGATCAGAGGCGTTTGGAAATCGCCCGCGCCTTAGCCCTGGAACCGCAAATCTTGCTGCTAGATGAACCAGCGGCGGGGATGAATCCGACGGAAAAGCACAAGTTAAGTGATTTCATCCGGGAAGTGCGGGAACAATTCAATTTGACTGTAATATTGATCGAGCATCACGTACCGCTGGTGATGGGATTGTGCGATCGCATTGCTGTGTTGCATTTCGGTCAGTTAATTGCCTTGGGAGAACCTGCTATTGTGAGGAATGATCCGGCTGTAATTGAGGCTTATTTGGGAGATGAAAAATAGATTGTTCCTTGGGTGGGGGCGGGTTTATGAGATTATCGATTTCAGTCGATTATGGTTGGCGAGCCCGCCCCTAAAGGTATCATGTAAATTAAAATTAATATTAATGGCTGCAATCAATAGGTTTTTACCCAAATCTTGTACGGGCGGGTTAACCAATAATAACTGCCTAAAACTAACAATCTCATAAACCCGCCCGCCCCAAGGACAAATATCAAAATCAGATTCACAATAAATGCACGAAACCCCACCAGAAACCACCCAAAATATCCTGTTAGAACTCAAAAACCTCTGTGTAAATTACGGAGGGATTCAAGCCCTGCAAAATGTGAATTTAACCATAAATGCGGGCGAAGTTGTCAGTCTCATCGGCGCTAACGGTGCGGGGAAAAGTACGACATTGAGAGCAATTTCTAAAATAGTTAATTTGCGGGAAGGACAAATCATCTACAGCGGGCGCGATATTAGCCGCCGACAAGCTCACGAAGTGGTAAAATTGGGAATCGCCCACAGTCCAGAAGGGCGAAGGGTTTTGGCGCAGCAGACGGTGTTAACTAACTTGGAATTAGGGGCTTATGTGCGATCGGACTTCGCAGCCATCAAAGCCGATTTAAGCCGCCAATTCGAGATATTTCCGCGCTTGGCAGAAAGGCGGACTCAACTGGCAGGAACCCTTAGCGGCGGGGAACAGCAAATGCTGGCGATCGCCCGCGCGCTCATGAGCCGCCCGAAACTGCTATTATTGGACGAACCCAGTTTAGGCTTAGCACCTGCGATCGTCAAAGAAATTTTCGGAATCATTCAAAACCTACGCTCTACGGGCGTTACAATCTTGTTAGTGGAACAAAACGCCAATTTAGCACTCCAAATTGCCGATCGGGCTTACGTACTAGAAGCTGGTAACATTACCATCACAGGCATAGCATCAGATTTACTCAACAACGAACAAGTAAAGAAAGCATACTTAGGTTAATTCCGACATTTTTGGGTTCGTAGTGAGGACTTCAGTCCTCTTCATGAATCCCAAAAATCAGAGGACTCAAGTCCTCACTACAAACTTAACTACAAAATTATTATAGAGGATAAATTAATGCACAAAATAGCAGCTACGCCCGGAGGTTGGAACCCTCAAGCAGAAGGAGTAATTTTTATACAGCAAACCCCAGCACCAATCGTATTTATTAGTGCTGCTGACACTGACATTCAAAAACTCGCGGCCGCCGCATCCAAAATGCCACCCGAATTCCCGAAAGTGCGGGCCGTAAATCTGCTTCAGTTGCAGCAACAATTAACCATTGACACCTACGCCGAGGAAATTTTAGAACGCGCAGAGGTAATAATTTTAAGGCTGTTAGGCGGGCGTTCTTATTGGTCTTACGGATTAGAAGTTCTGCGGGAAACGGTGCAGAAAACTAATGCGGTATTGATTGTGATGCCCGGTGAAGATAGTCCAGATCCGGATTTAATTAGTCATTCTAATGTATCGCTGTCCGCAGTCAATCAACTGTGGCGCTATTTCACAGAAGGCGGAGTCCAGAATTTTGTTAATGCACTCAAGTTTACGGCTGACACTTGTTTGAAAACTGCTTATAATCCGCCTCTTCCTCAAACAGTTTCTCGGGTGGGAATTTATGATTGGGGAGGAAATACAACGGCTGGTTTTGAAACTGTACAACCAGATTCCGATCCCCCTAAATCCCCCTTAAGAAGGGGGACTTTGAACCCAGATTCCGATCCCCCTAAATCGCCCTTAAAAACCGAAACTTTGACCACTTCTTGCCCCCCCCTTCTTAAGGGGGGCTGGGGGGGATCTCCGGGTTTACCAACCCTTGCTAAAGTCGGGATTTTATTTTATCGCGCTCATTACTTATCGGGAAATCTATCACCTATTGATGCACTTTGTCAAGCATTATATGACCGAAATTTAGTACCAGTTCCCGTCTTTGTGTCTTCGCTGCGAGAACCGGATTTGCAAGTGGAATTGGTGGAACATTTTAAACCCAAAGATTCCGAACCAATTCAATTACTCATTAATACAACAAGTTTTGCAGTCTCGGGTTTCAACAATCTCGAACCGGAACAAAATAGCTTTAAATCCTTAGATGTTCCTATCTTGCAAGCAATCTTCAGCGGCGGCGGTTTGGAACAGTGGGAAACTGAATTACAAGGACTTTCGCCGCGAGATGTGGCGATGAATGTGGCATTGCCAGAAGTAGATGGGAAAATTATTACTCGGGCTGTTTCTTTTAAAGCTGTACAAACTTGGAACAGTGAATTAGAAACAGATGTGGTAGGATATGTCGCAGCGGACGATCGCATTTCATTCGTAGCAGACTTAACGGCGAATTGGGTGAAGATGAAGCAAACCCCCGCCGCCAACAGACGCATCGCCATAATTCTCGCAAATTATCCCACCCGCAACGCCCGCTTAGCTAACGGCGTTGGCTTGGATACGCCCGCTAGCTGTGTGGAAATCCTCAAGGCTATGCAGGAAGTCGGTTATCAAGTAGATAATATTCCCAGCAGCGGGAACGAGTTAATTGAAATGCTGATATCTGGCGTAACAAATGACCCGGAAGGACGGGAATTGCGCCCTGTAAATCAATATTTGGATTTGGCGGAATATCAAGAATATTTTGCAACTTTGCCGCAGCAAGTACAGGATGGAATTTGTAATAGATGGGGGTTAGCGACTGGGGAAAGAAGGACTGAAGTCCTTACTACGAACCTGGAAGGAAGGACTGAAGTCCTTACTACGAACCTGGATACGAATCTGTTTCCGATTCCGGGGATTCAATTCGGAAATGTGTTTGTCGGGATTCAACCGTCGCGGGGATACGAAATCGATCCGGCGTTAAATTATCACGCGCCGGATTTGGAACCAACTCACAATTATCTTGCTTACTATTATTGGCTGCGCGAAAAGTTGGGAATTGATGCGATTATTCATGCGGGAAAACACGGGAATTTAGAATGGCTTCCCGGTAAAAGTGTGGCATTGTCTAATAAATGTTATCCCGAAATCGCATTAGGCGCGCTGCCGAATTTCTATCCGTTTATTGTCAACGATCCGGGGGAGGGTTCCCAGGCAAAAAGACGATCGCAAGCCGTGATTATCGACCACCTCACCCCGCCGATGACTCGCGCCGAACTTTACGGGCCTTTGCAGCAGTTGGAAGCCTTAATCGACGAATATTGCGAAGCCCAAAGCTTAGATCCGTCGAGATTACCGATGATTCGCGATCGCATTGTAGCCCTCACCAACCAGGAAAATCTAGATAAAGACCTAGGTATCCAACTCAATAAATCGGAGTTTACCGAGTTTATCACCCGCACCGACGGTTATCTTTGCGAACTCAAAGAGTCCCAAATCCGCGACGGATTGCATATTTTTGGTCAATGTCCCCAAGGTAGACAGTTGCGAGATTTGATAATTGCGATCGCCCGCCATCCTAGCACAAATCGTTCCGGCTTAACCCGCGCCTTAGCCCAAGACTTAGATTACGACTTCGATCCCTTAACCACCGCAGGCGATTTAACCGCAGAATTAGAAGCAAAAGCTGCTGAATTAGTAGATGATTTAATCAAAAACATCCGCGTCGATCCGCGTTCATCTGCGGTTAAAATAGGAGAAGCAACCCAACAAGAATTAGATTGGATTTCCAACTATCTTTTACCTTCACTCCTCCAAACAAACCAAGAAATTACTAACCTGTTGCGCGGACTAGATGGGCGACACATCCCCAGCGGTGCATCCGGCGCACCCACCCGCGGCAGACCAGATGTATTGCCCACGGGCCGCAATTTTTACTCCGTAGATATCCGCGCTATTCCCACAGAAACTGCTTGGAGAGTTGGCAGAGTTGCAGCCGAAACTTTAATCGAAAGATACACTCAAGAAAATGGTGAATATCCCAAAACTTTGGGTTTGTCTGTGTGGGGAACATCGACTATGCGGACAGGTGGAGACGACATCGCCGAAGCCTTAGCATTAATCGGAGTTCAACCAATTTGGGATGGGCCTTCGCGCCGGGTTGTAGATTTTGAAATCTTGCCTGTTGCTGTTTTGGGGCGGCCGCGCGTTGATGTTACTTTGCGGATTTCTGGCTTTTTCCGCGATGCTTTTTTTAATTTAATTGATTTGTTTGACTCGGCTGTCAAAGCTGTGGCGGATTTAGATGAACCTGCGGAAGACAATCCTTTAGCAGCACAAGTTAAACAAGAGATTTTGGATTTGGAATCGGCTGGTTTGAGTCGGGAAGATGCGAAAGTGCGATCGCAATTTCGAGTCTTTGGTTCAAAACCGGGGGCTTATGGTGCGGGGCTTCAGGGAATAATTGAAGCTCAAAACTGGACAGACGATGGCGATTTAGCAACAGCTTACATTAATTGGAGCAGTTACGCCTATACTTCCTCTAGTTCCTCAAATTTGCCTGGAGATGCAGCCGGAGTTCAACAAAGTGAATGGGGATGTTCGGCACCGGAAGCCTTTACACAGCGCCTCAGTCAAATGCAAATAGTTCTCCAAAATCAAGACAACCGCGAACACGATATCCTCGACTCCGACGATTATTATCAATTCCAAGGGGGAATGACTGCGGCAATTCGCAATTTGCAAGGGAAAAATCCTGAAACTTATTTCGGAGATAACTCGATTCCCGAAAATCCAAAAGTGCGACAACTCAAAGAAGAAATTGCGCGGGTTTATCGCAGCAGGGCGGTAAATCCGAAATGGATTGAAGGGGCGATGCGTCACGGTTATAAAGGTGCTTTTGAAATTGCCGCAACGGTGGATTTTTTGTTTGCTTACGATGCTACGGCGAATTGTGTTGAAGATTTTATGTATGAAGGAATTGCACAGGCTTACATTTTTGATGAAAAAGTTCAGGTATTTATTCAGGAAAATAATCCTTGGGCGCTGCGAGATATGGCGGAAAGATTGTTAGAAGCTCGCCAACGGGGGTTGTGGGAGAGTGCCAGTCAGGATATCCTTGATAAATTGCGATCGATCGCCCTGGAAGCCGAAGCAGTCATCGAATCCCACACAGAAATACGCAATTAACATCACCAGCCCACTTGCGGTAATATTTACTAATGTTTCGCGAACGGTGAAAGCTGTATGATTCGCCGCTACATAGCTACTCTGGGTACTAACATCTTAAAACGTACCTGCACCGCGATCGCTGCGATCGCCCTAACAACAGTCGGATGTTCGCCACCCAAGCCACCCAACACCGCAGCGACATCAAGCCCGATCGCATCATCCTCCGTCCTAACGCAGCCACCAACCTCTGTGTTAGCCAAAAACCCCAATAAACGCCAAAAATCCATCAGCGTTCCTTCCTGCGCCCAAAACGACCCATTTGGAGATTCAGTTAACTTTGCCACCAAGGCCGCCAATTTGGCTCAATCCGCCAATTCAAAACAAGAGTGGGACGAAGTAGCAGCCCAATGGGTGCAAGCGGTAGCCTGGATGCAAGCGGTTCCCCCCGGTAGTCCCAGGCGGGCGTTTGCTGAAAAAAAAGTCACCGAGTACATGAAAAATCTGGTTTATGCCCAACAGCAAGCGGGCGCAAGTCGATCGCAAGCCAGTACAGTCAGCTTCAGCAGCGATTTACTCGACGAACAGTTAGAACTATACCTATCCTACGTTGCAGCCGTCGGGCCGCCAGATGTTTTGATCGTCGGTAGTTCCCGGGCGTTGCAGGGCGTCGATCCCAAACAGCTAAAACAATCTTTGGCTGCTAACGGCACTCCGGGTTTAAAGGTATTTAACTTTGCAGTCAACGGCGCAACTGCCCAAGTTGTTGACTTTCAACTGCGACGGCTGTTGAAGCCCGATTATTTACCTCAAATGATTGTCTGGGCGGACGGTGTGCGCGCATTTAACAGCGGCCGGGACGATCGCACTTTTAATTCGATCCTAGATTCTGAAGGCAACCAGCTTTTAGCAGCAGGCGTTCGCCCCAAACTCCCGTCTGGTGAACCTAACGTGACGCCCCAGTGTTACCGATTCCCGCAGTCTTGTAACACCGATGGCGACGGGATTTTCCGCCGATCCCAGGCATCGGTCGATCGGGCTTTTAGCGGCGGGCAAGATGCCCACCCCACAGTCAAATTACTCAACAGTGGAACAGGCATCTTGCCTGTTGCTGACTGGGGCGGGCAAGATGCCCACCCCACAGTC
>NZ_JAEQCF010000129.1:0-11329 GCF_020738625.1 Microcoleus sp. PH2017_09_SFU_O_A | reverse complement strand
TTTATTCCTGTAGTTTTAGGACTGTGGACTAAAATTACTAACGTAGATGTCTAACATTGACTACTTTTGGGTAGCTTTGTCCAGGTTTTTACGAGCGGTCAATATTCATTGTCACCGGATCTACATCTGCCAGTATCGGTGTTGCTCCGGCGTGGACGATCGCATTAACTGTAGCGCAAAAAGTCATCGGAGTAGTAATGACTTAATCCCCGGGTTTTACCGAAGCAGCGAGGATGCTCAAGTGCAGTGCCACCGTACAAGAGTTGACTGCGATCGCGTGTTCGGAATCCTTGTAAGCTTTGAAGCCATTTTGAAAAGTCATGACTTTCGGGCCTGTACCCAACCAACCTGTTTTCATGGTTGAGACCACTTCTTGAATTTCCGCATCTTCGATCGCCGGAGCGCCAAAAACCAAGAAACGGTCTTTTGAACGAATAGGATTGTTATTCATGTTGGTAGTTTTATTCAATTAAGTAAATAGAGCTGATGGAGTGAAACTCTACTACCCTGAAATTTTCGATGACCCTAAAAATTGTGATTTTATTTGATTTGAGATGCTGTCAATTAATCCTGTTTCTTAACCCTGTGTATCTTTAACTTGTTTAGTCAAGAATTTTAGGGAATTCGTTGCCTAATAACACCTGTCATAGCACGAGATTAAATGACAGGCTGTTTTTCTGCAAGTCCCTAACTTTGATATGATTGCTCTATCCTAAGCCACATAATCTGCTTGACAGTTGACAGTTGACAGTTGACAGTTTGAGAGCGACCTCTACCCTTAAGTCCGAGGATTGGAGTAATGAATAGTCTGATTTTCATTTCTCCCTCAAAGGCTTGGGGCTTTCAACCAATTCTTTCTGGTAAAAGGTCTTGCCTGCATTTTTTTGCGAAATATTCCTTAACGAATAAACAGTTATACGGAGAGTATATTCATTTTTTTAGTAAACTATCGAACATCGATTCCGAGACTTCTTTGAGAGTCAAGTTCTACAGTTTTAAATTTGAGATTTGAGAATTGGGAATGACTGATTCTCGTCATGTTGGGAGTTTGCCAGCAGTTACATTGTTTTACAGTCGGGTTAAAAATCAGGCAAGTTTTGCACAAATCTAGTGTGACTGCGCTGTAATTTATGTAGCTTTAGAAAAATTGTGCGATCGCACAAATCAACCGCTGCTCACAAAATCCCCTACAATCTAGGCAGGCGAATCTTGTTTAAAATGTCTTGCAGCCGTTCTGAAGCGCCACCAAATTGTTCAGACAAAGCTACAAGTTTGCCGTAAGCTTCAACTAAGCGATCGCCCTCAACATTAACCTCTGGAGCAGGATAATTCTTCATCGCTTCCAGCAGCGTAATCTCGTTATCATTAGTTGCCGACAGCACCAAGGCCTCGCGCAAAGCTTCTCGATTTGCTTTCCCAGAAGGAGTGCGAATTACCTGACCCACTTCATCGAGAATTATTTCCCCAACTTTACTGTTGAGCGTCCGATCCAACAAGCTTTGACTAACTTTCACCGGTCTCATCAGACTGCGGCGAACCACTTCCGGGTCTTTTTTTGCCTTTCCCAGCAGCATTTCTAGCCCGGGTGACATTTTCCCAGTTTCTGCAAAAATTTCTAATTCGCTGACTGGTAAAGTCATTCGGATCGCACTGTATTTTAGCACTACCTTTTCGGCCGCCGCCGCCACACTGCTGTAAAGTACGATTCCCACACCTGCGGCTAAAAATAACGTCCACCGCCCTTTGCAAAATGACTTGCTCATAGTAAAATATTCCAACTTTTTTGTCTAATTAGACTTTGACACATTTGGCAATCACCCGCTCCTAGCAAAATACCCAACGCCAACTCTTCTATCAGTGAAGGCTGGCGCTGGGCTTAAATTTATTTAATATATTTAGGGTCTTTATGAAAGCTGACCCCAATTGAACGAGTTAGAAGCGGTTTATGATTAGGATCTTTAAATTTGCTGACCCCAATTGAACCCACCTACCTATAATGACAGGGATCGATCGCAAACCAGGGTTTCGTAATAATTTCTTTATAATTATAACTTTTCATTGCCTCAGATATCTTTTTGTGTAGATTTGTAAAGCTTTGTTACTTGGACTTGGGCGATCGTGCTGCGGCGCGCTGCTCCAGGCGAAACAGGAACACCATCAGAGCCACGACTCCGACTTGGAGAGCAAAATTGGGTAAAGCAGAGCCAATTTCCCGGCCCGAGGCAATTTTGGCGAGGAAAACTACGCCGCCGATAAAGCCCGAAGCGCCACAAGCTACGTACACAAACTGTCGCAGAGGCCGGTAGGGAGTGGCCATTTCTGCGGTTAAACGCTCGTATTGTTGGCGGCTGAGGTTGCGGGGGTTTTTTGGGATGTAAGGGCGATCGTCAGAATTTGGGGCTGCCATAAATTTAGAGAATAGGTGAATTAGGATACTTGACAAAAAACTCGGTTGCAGGTATAATTATATGCTGCGCTGCAAAATACTGCCCAAAAACCAAATTTTTGTGACTGGTGTGTCAGTCCAATGAATATTAGGTAGGGTACAACAAATATCTCACAAGTTCCGGAATAAATCATCGCTGAATCAACATCACAACTGTCTGCAAACAGCCGACAAAAACGCCCAAAATCCCTCCTAAATTGACAATTCCCTGCAACTCGCTTTTGACAATTCCCTGAATTGCTAGCTCCAACTCTTCGGGAGAAGTGCCTTTTACTCGATCGATAATTACCTGGTCGATATTCAAAATCGGGATAGCCTGAGCTACAATATTTTCTAAATCCCGCTCTAGATAGCGATCTAACACCAAAGCCAGTTCTTTGCTCACAATTTCTAGGGAAGCGCTCATCACCGCTGAAGTTTGCAATCGATTGAGAATCAACCGCGAAATATTTTCCCAGTCAATAGATTTGCTCAACCCGTCAAGTACCTCTGTACCCCGCTCTTGAACGTAGCTGCGAACACTGTCGCGCATAGTTTTTCGCAATTGTCTCACCGTCGAAACCGGTAAGTTTTGCATCGACAAATTTTGCAGCCATTCCTGAAGTCGCCCGCGAATTCCCAAGGAAACCGTTAACTCTGCTAGCCGCTGATTTGTGACTTGTCTGTCATCCAGACAAAAAGTCCGCAGCCGAGTTAAAGTGTTACGCAAACCAAACAAATTGGCTACTACCCAATAAGTGCCGCTGGTTTTTTCTCGAAATCCTTCGTCGATGATCGAAATATTGCGATCGGTCAAAAAGTCAATCAAAGCCTGCCGCAGCACTTCTGGCGGTATTACTACCTGCAACAGCCAATCAGACAACTGACCAGCTTGAGAGTCAGTTAGCTGAATTTCCAGCAAAACTTGATCGAAAATTTGATTTAGCTGAGCTTCTAAAAAATCTTCCCGGCGCGCCAAAACTTTGAGAATTCGCGGCACAGATTCCCCGAGCAAGTCTCGCAGAATGTTAGCAAGAATTTTAGCAGTTTTTTGCTCTGTGTCTGCCTTTACTTGATCCAGGGCCAACTGCAACAGCCAGAGAATTACTGACTGCATCCGCTCAGTTTGAAGGAGGCGGCGCGCCAAGTTTTGCAGTTCCTGCGGCGTCAGCAGCGAACCCATGATTGTGTCGGAAATTCGCTTAGCCAAGCGCTCTTGGTTGCGGGGAATCAAGCCGGGAGTGAAAGGCAACTGCCGCCCTTTGATGTAAATAGCTCGATAGGGGCGGAACAGCATTTTGATAGCTATATCGTTAGTGAAATAGCCAATAATTCCTCCCACTACAGGCGGGGCTAACAACAGCCAAAGTTCAGAGGGATTCATCAATTATTGGGAAATTGGGAATTGGGCATGGGGCATTGGTTATTAGTTATTAGTTATTAGTTATTAGTTATTGGTTATCGGAAAATGGAACAACAAGTAACAAGTAACAAGTAACAAGTAACAAATAACTAATAGCAACTGTCAACTGTCAACTGTCAACTGTCAACTGACTAACACCAATACTCCCATCATAGCTCCGGCAATGGGATAGTGGGTGGCGGTGGCAAATCCGGCTTGGCGGGCGATCGCGACTTGCTGCTCGCCGATCGGGAATTTTTCTAAACTAGGATTAATGTAGGCATATTCTTGAGTCATGCCAAATTGCTGAGCAATGGGAACCACGAGAGTATCTAGATAAAACTGCTGAAAGCTCCGCATCAGGGAATTGCTGGGGCGGTGGAGGTCGAGAATAGCAGCCTTTGCGCCCGGTTTGAGGACGCGGTGCAATTCCTGAAGACTGCGGGGGATATCCGTCACGTTACGCAAGCCGTAACCCATGGTGGCGCAGTCGAAGTAATTGTCGGCAAAAGGCAAGTCTAGGGCGTCAGCTTCTACCCAGGTAATGGGACTTGCAGGAGTGAGAAAAGGTCGATCGCGCTTACCTGCAACGGCCAATTGTTCAGCAGAAAAATCTACTCCAAATACCGAACCGGTAGGCCCTGCTTGTTTTGCCAGCAGCAAAGCTATATCGCCGCTGCCGCAGCACAAGTCTAAACAAGTATTTCCGGGGCCCGCACAGCTCCATTGCACCGTCATTTGCTTCCAAATCCGGTGCTGCCCCAAGCTTAACCAGTCGTTCAATTGGTTGTAAACTGGTGCAATTCGATTAAATATAGTTTTAATTTCTTCTGCGTTATTAGTCATTGGTGATTAGTTATTAGTTATTGGTTATTTGTGATTAGTTATTAGTTATTTGTTATTTGTTTGTTACGAATGACTGTTGACTGTTGACTACTAACAACTGACCACTGCTTTCCTAACAACTGTCAACTGTCAACTGTCAACTGTCAACTAATTAATCACCCTGAAAACTCGTCAATACCAAAGCAACTTGTTGAGCGGCGAGGTGAACTGTTGTGAGTTCGTCGGGGCGCAGGGAACAAGGTTGCTTCCACTGAAGGGATATCAGGGCGATCGATCGACCTTTGTGAATCACCGGAACAGCCAAGTGAGCTTGAATGCCCGATTTTTGGTAGTGTGGCAGACTCGCTAGGGCTGCGTCGCTGGCAATATTCACAGCACCCTGAATAGCTTGAGAGGAAATCGCTTCTAGAACCAGAGGGTCATCTGCCAGCCAATTTTCCACAGTTTTACCGCTGGTGTGAGTGCCTTGAGCCGGCATTAAAGCAGTGCCTTCGACCAGTTGCAAAATGCAAATATCAGCCAAAAAATTATCGCTCACAGCAATAGCAATTGGGTCTAAAGTTGCTTCCAGACTCGGATAATCCACAGCGGTTTGCATGATGGTTGCTAACAGTTGTATTTGATTTTGGGCGCGATGCAATTCCTCAGTCCGCTGCTTGAGAACTTCATAAGTCTCGGCCGCCTTTTGCACCACCATTTTCAATTCGTTCGGGTCCCAAGGCTTGGTGATATACTTGTAAACCTGTCCGGAGTTAATCGCATCCACCAAGTCTTCAATATCCGTAAAACCAGTCAAGATAATTCTGACCGTATTCGGAAACTGCGGCACGGTTTTGCTGAGAAATTCCGTTCCCTTCATTTCTGGCATCCGCTGGTCGGAAATGATGACGGCGACCTCGCCCTCAATGGCGAGGACTTCCAAGGCGCGAATCCCGCTCTCAGCTTTGAGCACGTTAAAATCTCGTCGAAAAGTGCGGTAGAGTAAATCCAGATTGTCTGGTTCATCGTCTACTACCAGCATTTTGGGTTTTTTTGGTCGGTGTAGTGTCATGAGCTGGCGTTTAATTTGATCGAGCTCTGGAATGGCATTATCCATAACAATACGATAAACTCCCCTTTGTAAATTTAGGCGAGCAACTATTCTGTAACAATAGTCTCATAACTCCCTTACCATAAATCTATCGCTCTCCCGCGACACGAGCCTTGCTAGTATCCAATTACACATAACTCAACGCTGATTTTTGATTCAATTATGACTGATACACCGCAAGATTCTTCCCCTTCTAAACCTGCACCCTCCACTGATGCTGTGGATGTGGAAAAGTTAATTCGATCGCTCCGCCGCAAGGAAGGCACCTGGGTAGAGTGGGGACAAGCCTGCACGGCACTGTTGCAAGCGGGCTGCAACTCTCAGCAGATTTTTGAACAAACTGGTTTTGAGCCTATTCAACAAAATCAGGTCGGCGTTGCAGCACAAGTTTACACCAGCATGGTCAATGCTGGTGCTTCGGAGGAAGTTCGATCGCACTTTCTGCGGAAAGGTAGTGATATTTTATACGAGTTTCGGATTCTCTCGCAAGCAGAGCGAGCCGGAGCGGCAGCTTTGATGTTGGCCCACAATTTGGATGTTGATGATTCCCGCCAAGTTGCTAAGGCGATGAAGGAGTTTTCGCACTTCGGGAGTCTCCCGCAGGGGTTCACAGACACTCCTGGGGATGCTGTAGCTTACCAGTGTTGGCAGTTGGCGAGACAAAAAAGCGATTTGCAAGAGCGATCGCGCTTAATTGCTCGCGGTTTAAAATTAGCTAGCAGCCAAACTGCTAGGGCGCAAATCGAGCAATTGTTGGTGGATTTTACTGTAGTTCCGAGACGGGAAGCGCCTCGTTTACCAGTTTACAGGCTCGATACCGAGGAACAACTGCCTCGGATTGTCCCGGTTGTAGGCAAATTGCCACTTTCTACGTCAGATTTGCTGGCAGTGCCTTTGCCGGAGGAAATCGAGCCGTTTCGCATGGTAAAATTTTCCGGAGCTGGAGCTTGGGTGGCGATTCCCGGATGGCAGGTAATTTTGAACGCGGAAGATCCGGTGGCGGTTTTGGAAATGAGCGATCGACTGCCGGTACCGCTCCAAGGTAAAGTTGAAGAAGTTTTGATTATTGCCGATCGCGCCCAAAGACAGTGGGATGCTGAGAGTTATTTCCTCGCCGATAACGGGGGGAATCTAGAATTGCAGTGGTTTGAAACATCCCCGCAGTTGTCGATTTTGGGGCGAGTTGTTTTGGTGATGCGTCCGAAGAAGATTGTGGATGAAGATTATACCAAAGATGGATGGCAAATTGACGATTAGTCAGTTGGCAGTTGACAGTTGGCAGTTGGCAGTTGGCAGTTGACAGTTGACAGTTGACAGTTGACAGTTGACAGTTGGCAGTTGACAGTTGACAGTCATTCATAGGGTGTGTCGCGAGCGAAAATTCCTAAACAAAGATTGACAATCTCACCGCGACGCACCTTATATTATCTGCGATTCTGAATTTGGGCAGGAGTTGCACAACTGTTACATTAAATCAAAAAGGTACGTAGTTGCGCTTTAGCGCTCTTTCATAGATATACGCAAAGAGCGCTGAAGCGCAACTACGTACCTAAAGATTAAATCCCATAAAAGTACCTGTTGCGTTCAGAAGTGCTGGGAATGATATCAAGTGCGATCGCAATATTTCGGTGCTTGGTGCGTCGCTAGCTAATGACAAGTAAGAGTAAGAGGGCGGGCACGGGGGCACCGCCCCTACCAATGCCCAATGCCCAATGCCCAATGCCCGATGCCCCATGCCCCATGACTAATTTGCAGCAGGCGGTTTCGGTTCTTGAACTTTTGGAACTGAATGCTGTTTCTTAAATCGAATTATACCATAAGTCGCCGCCCCAATTACTAGGAAATAAGGACTGTAAGCCAACAGCCAAATGCTCAAAGAAAACAAACCTAAAGTTAATTCGCTCACAGAATGAGTTGCTTGTCCCCAAGTTTCCTGCACCCGCAAGCCGAGAGAAGGTTCCGGTTCTTGCTGGGCCGAGACTGCTGCTTCTAGAGTTAAACTAATAGTCGAATAGGCTACTTGATTCCGCAAACTTTTTAACTGAGCGTCGATGCGCTCGATCGACTCCCGAATCGTACTCAACTGCTGAGAAGCTTTGAGTACGTCGCCAACAGAGCCGGATCGCTCCATAATTTTTAACACAACTTCCTCGGATTTTCGCAGGTTGCGGAGCCTAGCCTCGCTGTCAACTAATTGATCGCTAACATCCTCAGCCGTCAGCCCTCGGTTTTCGACACTTCCGAGTTTTGTTAAAGCATTTAAAGTAGTTTCTAACTTTTCTTGAGGTACCCGAATCTGCATAGTTGCGGTTTGGCGCACGCTAGAATCCGGCGGCTTTTGGTTTTGGAAAGCCAAGATATCGCCTTGCTGTTTTTTCACAATCTCGGTGACAGATTTAGTGCTGTTGTCAATAGATTTGACAACTACACTGAGTTCGGCTTTTTTAATCAGTTGGGGAGCAGTTGCTGGAGTTTCTGCGGCTGGTTTTTTTGCGGTGTCAGCAGCAACTTTTGACGCTGCGCCTCCGGGTGTGCTTACAGGTGCGGGTTCGGATTGGGGAGCAGATGCGGCAATTTGCTTTTCGGCGCTGCGGGATGAAGCAAAGCCGTTTGTGGAGCCGCTGGGGGAGGAAGTTGCACAGCTTGGTAAAGCAATGGCTGAGGATAAAGTTAAGAATGCTACAACTGCAAAGCGAGTTGTGCTGTTGTTGGCTGGGTTTGGCTGGTGTGGTGGAAAATTGGTTTTGAGGTGAGTTTTCATTGGGGATTTTTCCTATAAAAAGGCTTGGGTATTGAATTTTATGCTGGTTTTAATTTAAGCTCGCATAGATAGGGTTTGTTGAGCCGATACCAAAATGGAAACGGTAGAGTTAAACAGTTGACAGTTGACAGTTGACAGTTGACAGCGAAGTGATAAGAGCGGAGATTTAAACTCCGTTCTTATCACAATCTGCCTTCATGCTGGGGCTTCAAACCCTTGCTATTCGGTGAATTTTTGGGGATTTTTAACCGCAGATAAACGCGGATAAACGCGGATGTAATTATGACTGATGAATTTGATACTGATTTTAGTCGATCGACTGCCGAGATCGATCGCCCGAACAGCACTTTCTCCGAGTTAGATCCCGCCGCGCTTTTGGCTGCCGCTTGCGGTAAAATTCGCGACAGCTTGCGTGCGGGCCAGCACGAGATGGCGGATTGGGCGGGCGGCCCCCTTGCGGTTTCGGCGGTTCCAGGGGCCGGGAAGTCTACAGGAATGGCTGCTGCGTCGGCAATTGCGATCGCCCGCAACCGACTTAACAACCGCCGTCAGTTAATTGTGGTGACGTTTACGCGATCGGCTGCTGCTAATATTAAAGCTAAAATTCGGGAAAGATTGGCACAATTGTCTTTATACCAAGGCGGTTTTGCCGTACACACTTTGCACGGTTTAGCTTTAAATATTGCGATGCGCCATCCCGATTTGTCGGGTTTAAATCTCGAAAATTCGACGTTAGTCACTCCAACTCAAAGTCACCGCTTAATTCGCACTTGTGTAGAACTTTGGATCGCGGAAAATCCGCGCAGATATCAAGTTTTGTTGGAAGGACAACAATTTGATGGAGAAGAAACGGAGAGATTGCGGCGACAATCGGTTTTGCGGACAGAGATTTTGCCGCAGTTAGCTAAAACTGTGATTCACGAGGCGAAATCTTCGGGTTTATCTCCCGAAGAGTTATTAAAAATGGGCGATATTAATTCTGGCGATGGTTATGAAATTTTAGCGGTAGCCGGCGGTTTATATCAAAAATATCAGGCTTTGTTGAGAAGCCGGGAATTCATCGATTATGACGAGATGATTTTAGCAGCTTTGCGGGTGTTGGACAATCCGGGAGCCAGGGCGATGGAACAAAAGCAAGTATTTGCCGTGTTTGAGGATGAAGCGCAAGACTCGACACCTTTACAGACTGAGCTTTTGAAAATATTAGCTCAAGATCCCGATCGTCCTAATTCACCTCCTAATTTTATCAGAGTTGGCGACCCAAATCAAGCAATTAATTCTACCTTTACTCCCGCCGATCCGATTTATTTTAACCAATTCTGTGACGAATGCGAAGTTGAAAACAAGTTGGCGACAATGGACGGTGCAGGCCGCAGTAGCCAGATCATTATTGATGCAGCTAACTTTATGTTGCAATGGGTAAACCGCTCAGAATTAGCGGGAACCGAACAGCCTTTTCGATCCCAAACTATCAAGCCAGTTCCCAGCGATGACCCGCAGCAAAATGCCAATCCTGCCCCCATAGGTCGAGGCTTAGAATTGCATACTCCCCGCGATATTTACCAGACAGTTGAGTTAATTGGAAAGCGGGTAATTGAGTTAGTAGAGGAATTTTTACCTGCGGATTTTGTCTGGGAAAGTCACGAGCAAAATATTCAATCGGGCAGTGAATCGAGGGATGAAGAAAATCGCCCTAAATTGCCAGTAGAAAATCTAAAATCAATGGCTGTTTTAGTGCGGGAAAACAAACAAGGCAAGTTTATCAAAGAAGTCCTAGAAAATCCGGAAAAACACGGATTGAGCTGCGATTTACGCAAATACGGGATTAAAATTGAGGATGTCGGGGAACGAGACAGACATTCTCAAGTACCTTGGGAAATATTAACATTGCTGCAATTTCTCGATCGCCCGCACTCACCAGATTACCTCAAAGCAGCCTTAAAGATTTTGAGCGATCGACAACTCATCCCCAAACAAGACTACAATGCCTTTGCCACCAGCCCCGAACAATTCCTCTACCCAGGCCCGCTAGACCCCCAGCAGTCAGATCCAGTCCGCAAATGCCGTTATTTTTGCTGCGGTTTGCTGCAAGCACGTTTAGAACTGCCGCCCTACCAAATCATCTCATTCTTAGCCTTAGCCCTGCAATACGACCAAACAGAATTAGCCACCGCCGACAAATTAGCAGAACGGGTAGCAATCCAAACAGCCGGTAACAATTCAATGAGCAATATTTTGGGAGTGCTGGGCGAAATTGTTAGTTCAGAAAGATTTGAGCCTGTAGATGCAGATGACAAAATAGAAGAACGCTACACCAGCAAAGGTCAACTAACAATTATTACCATGCACAAAGCTAAAGGATTAGATTGGGATTGTGTATTTTTACCATTTTTGCACGACCAAACAATCCCCGGAAGTTTGCGAGTTTTGCCACAAACTAGATTTTTAGGAGATTTCACTTTAGCAGAGGTAGCAAGAGCGCAAATTCGAGCCAGTTTGCACGAAAAACATCCTTTACCAAATCTGGGCGAAGCGTGGGAACAAGCAGGTTATTTGAAAACAGCAGAAGAGTTTCGATTGCTATATGTAGCAATGACGCGGGCCAAAAGTTTGCTGTGGATGGCCGCGGCGAAGAAAGGGCCTTTTACTTGGAACAAACCCGAGAATTTGCAAGAGCAAAAACCTTGTCCGGTGATGCCTGTTTTGAAACAGCAATTTCCGGGAAATGTGATGTTGTAAAATAGATTTTTGGAACGAACCGCGAACTCCGCAAACTTGGAGAACAAAAGCTCGATCAAAAAAACA
>NZ_JAEQCF010000128.1:0-10994 GCF_020738625.1 Microcoleus sp. PH2017_09_SFU_O_A | reverse complement strand
ACCTGGAATCGAAGTCAACAGCTCGCGCTGCTGTTTTAAATGCGGATGTTGGTCAAAATGATCGCTAATCATTTTTTTGATTTCGGCTTGTTGTTCTTTGATGTATTCCAAATGAGCTCTCGTAAGTTTAGCTACAGTTTCCGTAGCTGTTTCTAAACGATTCTCTTCCTGTTGATACATCTCGGTCAAAGATTCTAGTCGTCGCAGTAAAGCTTGTAAATCCTTAACTTCTGGAGGGGTCGGCTTCCAAAGTGATGGTTTAATTGCCGCACAAAAACGAGCAATTAATGCTGCATCTACAGAGTCGGTTTTGGTACGTAAAAGTTCGCTTTTAGCAAACCCTTTAATCCGAGCCGGATTAACCACACTCACCTGGTAGCCTGCTTCATACAGAAATTCAGCTAGGGCATCTCCGTAAATGCTCGTGGCTTCCATGCAGGCATGAAGTTCTTCAACACCTTGTTTTTTGAGCCACTTATTCAAGCTCTCAAATCCTTCGGTATTATTAGTGAAGTTTTTGGGTTTTGAGCCACGCTCTTCTTTCAGCAAATAGACATGAAAGTCTTTTTTACTGATATCTATGCCTAAAAATGTTGGTGTCATGTTTGCTCCCGATTTACTCCGATCTATGAAAGAACCTGACAGGCATTTAACTAACCTTGTGAATGCAGGCTGTCCCGTGAAAACGAGCGCCTAAGATACTGTCCAGTTTTTTTATGTGCGCCTGTCATCAGTAATGGGAGCTTATCTACGCAACAGACTTGTGATAGTCACTCGGGGCGGGCCAACTTCACCAATTTCTGATGTCCGATCACAACACTTTTTACTGTCACGTGTACCTATAGGCAAGAAACTTTAATGGTTTCTTTATATTTACTCGTGTTACGATTCAATTACAACCGTGTCTGCGGTTTGATTACAACCGTGTCTGCGGTTCTATAGCCTGCGGTCTACGGTTTGATCGCCTGACTCTTTTAAGATACAAGGGGCGGGTTCACCAACAATAATTGCCTAAAACCGACAATCTCATAAACCCGCCCCCACCTAACGAAAAATCACAATCTACATCTTTTTAGATTAAAACAGCCCATGAACGATATTTTTTTGATAACTTCCGATAATTGGCTAGATTGGATAACCGTGTTTGGTTATCTAGGCCTTACTGCTTTCATTATCTGGCGCATTTTGGCTACAAATTAGATATATTATGAAATAATATCAATTCCGTTTGTATCGGAATGATATCAACGGAGAAGACGGAGGAGACGGCTTGGCCTTTGTCCCTACAATTCATCACGTAGGGACACGGCAATGCCGTCTCCTCTATATGATAAGGAGTTTTAACTTGTAGGGTGCATCAGACGAAGTTTTAGAGAGGTTTTTTAGGGTTGTATTTAGATATAATCCTTTCGTAGATTTCATAATTCTCTTGATCGAAACAGCAAAAAATTACTTTTTGAGAACCACCATTATTTTGTATATATTCCCAGCATACCTTCACTGCAATCTCACTTGCTAGAGCTTTAGGAAAGCTGTAAATGCCGGTGCTAATGCAAGGAAATGCCAAACTCTCAAACTGTTGTTCTGCGGCAATTTGCATACACTTACGGTAACACTCGGCTAAGAGTTCTGGTTCTCCATCATTACCCTTCCGCCATACTGGCCCTACTGCGTGGATGACGAAGCGTGCAGGCAATTTATATCCCTTAGTTAGTTTAGCATCTCCAGTCTTACATCCTCCCAGCAATCGGCATTCGTCATACAGTTCCGATCCTGCTGCTCTGTGTATTGCTCCATCTACTCCACCACCACCAAGTAAACTGGTATTTGCAGCATTCACGATCGCATCAACTTCGAGTTTTGTGATGTCGCCCAAAATAACTTTCATATTTTCTGCAATAGTAAACTGTAGACAAGTTTAGCAAAGAAACTCGTTATCTAGTTTTCTTCTCTTAATTTTCGCAAAATCGGAATTTGTGCCAACTGTTCCGATCGCAAACTATCCCAGTTTAACCCAGTTGGACGCGGATAACTCGTATTAGTCTCAATTACCTCCTGGGCAGTCACAATCCAATTCAGCGCCCAATCGTGAGGCTGCATCGGCAAACGCGAATCTTCTACAATTTGCAAAGGATGCACTGTAGTCACAATCGGCGTATCGATTTCTACTAACCCGAATTCTGTCAACATCGCCAATTCTAAATCAGCAAATCCTGCACCTTTGCCGGTTCTTCCCCCGTTGCGCGCCACCGCTACGCAGCCGACTATTGCTAAATCGATCGGCTCCATTTCTTCAAAGCTTACCAATTTTCCGCAACTGAGGGCTTTACGGGCGATCCTCTTCGAGGGCTTCGCTAACGCACTTTCGGCTAGTGGCATATTGTGCTTGTGCAAATCTTCTGCCGTTAACTCGACAAAACAGCGATCGTCTGTCAAGCGCGGTACTGCCATATACAAGCGTTTTCCGTCTTGCAAAGCCCGCATCCGCACCGGAATTTGTGGCGAATCTGGATTGCACTTAATCGTTTTTGCCTGTTGCCAAATTGGTAAACTCGCCAATTTTTCAGCCGCCAACTCGGCGCCGACAAAATTGGGAATATGACCAAACGGATCGCCAACAGATGCGGCTTGATCTTTCAGCAAAGACCAAATTTCAGTTCTTAACTTGTCTTTGTCGCGGTGATATCCAATCCAATCTGTTTTCATGCTATATTATGGTACAATATATCATCCAAAATTTTACTTGAATTCTTCAGTCTCGCGTTGCGCGGACTTTGTTTGTGTAGTAGCGGTTTTAACCGCCGAATGAATTATATGAATTTTACCGCAAAACCCAGTTACTATCAAGTCGGCGGCAGTCTCACCAATAACGCTCCGAATTATGTGAAGCGCCAAGCAGATGACGACTTTTATAACGGATTGAAGGCGGGGGAATTTTGCTATGTTTTGAATTCGCGCCAAATGGGCAAATCTAGCTTGCAGGTGCGGACAATTCAGCGGCTGAGAAATGAGGGAATTGCTTGTGCTGCGATCGACATTTCGGAAATTGGCAACCGCGGCGTGACTCCCGAACAGTGGTATGCTGGGTTGCTACGCATTCTCGAAAATAACTTTAATCTGTCGGATATTGTCAACGTGCGGACTTGGTGGCGCGATCGCAATTTTTTAACTCCGGTGCAAAGATTGAGCGAATTCATCGAAACCGTGCTGTTAGCCAATATTTCCACCAATATTGTCATTTTTATCGACGAAATCGACAGCATTCTCGCCCTGGATTTTCCCGCCGATGATTTCCTAGCCCTAATTCGATCGTGCTATAACAAGCGCGCCAATAACTCAGAGTTCGATCGCCTAACCTGGGCACTCTTGGGCGTAGCATCGCCGACGGATTTGTGCCGCGACAAGAATCTTGCCAGCAACACGCCTTTTAATATCGGTAGGGCGATCGAATTAACTGGTTTTGATGAAACAGAAGCTCAACCGCTAGCAGCCGGGTTGGCAGAGCTGACAGATCGCTCTGCTGAAGTGTTGAGAGAGGTTTTGTATTGGACGGGCGGGCAACCGTTTTTGAGTCAAAAGCTGTGCAAACTTTTATTTGAAAATGCACCCCCCCCAGCCCCCCCTTGTCAAGGGGGGGAGCAAGATCGCATTCAAAATCCGCGAGAGTGGGTTGAGAAAGTAGTGCGCTTGAAGATTGTGGAGAATTGGGAATCTCAGGATGTTCCCGAACATTTGTCCACAATTCGCGATCGGCTTTTTCGAGAAAACCAGCGGATTGTCAGAAGACTCGGATTGTATCAGCAAATTTTACAGCAAATTGAAATCGTCCCCGATGGTAGTGCGGAACAAATGGAATTGCGATTAAGCGGATTAATCGTCAAGCGCCGGGAAAAATTAACTATTTCTAATCCTATTTATCAAGCTGTCTTTAACAAAGACTTAATCGCCAAAAACTTAGAAAAACTCTTACCTTACTCGGAAGCTATCAAAGTCTGGCTGAATTCTAACTCTCAAGATGACTCCCAACTGTTGCGCGGCGAAGATTTGCAATCAGCATTAGTTTGGGCGGCAGACAAAAGTTTGAGAAACGAAGACTTTCAATTTTTGACAGCCAGCCAAAAACTGATTTTGAGCGACCAAAATCAACTGCTGCTGGCAGCTAAACTAGAAACCCAAAAAGCGACGCGCGATGCCGAAACAGCTTTGAGTGAAGCTGGCGCAGCCAAGCAAAAAGCCCAACAGTGGATCGGCATCGGTTCAGCGGTACTGGCCGGATCGTTGATTGGGGCGATCGGCTTTTCAACTCTCGCTTACCAGCGGTTTAAACTAGCACAAGCAAGTATTGAAATCGAACAAAATGGCAGCGATGCTTTACTGTTGGCAGTATCTCAAAAAAACGAGAGCAGCGAAGCTTTATCGGAAGCTTTGCTAAGGGCGATCGCCTCTGGTAAAAAATTAAGAACCTTAGTTGAAAACAAACAACATCTCGAACAATATCCGGCAACTAGACCGCTGTTAGCCTTACAAGTTATTCTCGACGAAATTAGCAAAAAACAGCAGATTAAAGCACCATCACTTCCACCAAGAAAGATGAATTGGCAAGCTCATACAGGTGCTGTTACCAGCATCTGTTTCAGCCCTGACGGTAAAATTTTGGCAACCGCAGGAATAGACGATAGAGTAAGAATTTGGAACTTTTACGGGCAGAAAATTGCTGAATGGAAAGCTTTACAGCAGTCAGTGAATATGGTAAGCTTTAGCCCAGATGGTAAATTTTTAGCAACTGCCGGAAGCGATAGCACAGTTAAGTTCTGGAATTTGTCAGGAAAAAATATTTCTCAGTTGAAAGGAATTGAAGGCTCTGTTAACAGTATTAGTTTTAGTCCGAAAGAAAAGTTATTTGCGGCAGCAGGAATCGATAGCAGTTCGGCAATTTGGAACTTGTCAAAACCATCAAAATTAATCTCATCTAGCGTGAAGCTTCCCGGTCACAATGGTTTAGTGAGAAGCGTTAATTTTAGCCCCAGCGGCGATTTTTTGACGACTTTAGACGGCAAATCTACAGTGCGAGTTTGGGATTTGTCGGGACAACTGGAAAAAACGCTGCCGGTGCAGGCAATTGGGATTAGTTTCAGTCCAGATCGACAGCAGTATCGCTTTGCTACAGTAACATTAAATGGCAAAGTCGGACTGTGGAATCTGTCAGCCAAAGAATTAGTTAGTGAATTTGAAACCTTGCATTTAGATGCGAAATTAATTAGTTTTAGTCCCGACGGAGAAAGGCTGGCTACTGTGGGAATTGATAAGACTGTGCGGCTGTGGAATTTAGCGGGGCGCCCGGTTGCTCAATTTACGTTTGAGGAGAATGTTGTTAGTGTCGGTTGGAGTGGAGATGGGAAGCAAATTGCTGTAGCGGGAAGCAATGGTACTGTTTGGTTGAGGCAGGTTGAAGGGTTGGAAGAATTGCTGAAGCAAAGCTGCGATTTTCTCAGCAGCAAACCGGAGTATTTGAGAAGGGTTTCCACTATCTGCAAGTAGTAATAAAAGCATGGAAAATACGCACGCGGTAATGTCGTTTCCCTATCCATGGACTTTTTTGACCTGGGTTTGTAGGGAGCATCTCATTTTTGCAAAAAGCATTTTTTCTTTCAGTGCGAGCGGGGACAGCACTACAAATGCAAAACTGAGATGCTCCTGGTTTGTAGGGTGTGTTTGGTGCGTCGCTATGAGATTGTCACTCTTTTTTGGGGATAAGCAATGGCGACGCACCCTACAAATACTGTCAACTGTCAACTGTCAACTGTCAACTGTCAACTGTCAACTGTCAACTGTCAACAGTTTAATTTACCTTAACAGGCGAAACACTTACATTAGGATTTTTAACTCTTCTTAAAAGTTCTTGTCTGGCTTGTTCGGGATTTTGCCCTTTTGGGACTTGATATAATAATCTACAGGAACCGTCTTGAGGATTAGCTGCACAAATAATTAGTTGACCGCTGGAAGATGCACCTGCTGTGACAATATTGTCCCAGCTTCCTTGGGGTTGCGAGTTGTTGAGAATTCCCGAGACTCGGGTGCAGCGAGTAATGGCGTCTTCTCCTGATTCATTGAAATAGTTATCAGCTACCCATAGAATAACGGGAATATTTTTGCCTTGTTGGACAGCAATTGTGGCCGGGCGGCCACCAGCAGCGCCACAGAAAAATGACGGAGTTTGGGCAAAAGCCTGACTGTTTGCTAAAATCGGAGCTGCAAGGGCAATAATTGACACACTAAAAGCTGACTTTAAAAGCCGAAATTTCATGGGCGGTAATAAGCTTTTTCATTTATGGTTACTAATACTCTAAAAAGTTAGACTTCTGCTTGCCGGGAAGATTAGGCATTTAGGGAAAAAAATAAAATTTATTCTGTAAAGTTTTGCCGTTAGCGAAGCCCGCCCCCTACGGGGGCTACGCCAACGGAGACGATCGCCCATACTGCCATTATTCAGACCAAAACCCACGGAAAATCCCTGGCTGACAAACGTTGTGGCACAAAATAGGTGCAGCCGCAGGGGATCAGGCGCGAAGGTATAGGGTAAAGGTAAGGTTTTTAGCCGTTTTTTGTTGAGCCTTGCCCTTCCTGAGTCCGCCCCCCTAAACTGAAACCTGTGTTAGCATCAATAAAAATCTTCTCTTTAATAATCAACAATGGGCAATGTTCTGGTGCTGAATGCCTCCTACGAACCGCTCAACATCACCAATTGGCGAAGAGCGGTAGTTTTGTTGCTGAAAGGAAAAGCAGAACAGGTAGAACATAACGGGAAATTTATTGCGCCAAACTTCCCGCTACCAACTGTGATTCGACTGCGGCATTACGTCCGAGTTCCCTATAAGGATATTCCGCTTACCCGCCGGAACATCTTGCACCGGGACGCCCACTCTTGTCAATACTGTGGCTATACCGGGGACGATTTGACCCTGGATCACGTGATTCCTCGATCGCGCGGGGGAGGCGAAAGTTGGGAAAACCTCGCTACGGCGTGCGTGCGCTGCAATGTCAATAAAGGCAGTCGCACCCCGAAAGAAGCGGGAATGCTGCTGCGCTATCCGCCCAGGAAACCTCACAGCGGTCTTTATTTTGAAGTGACTAGACACGTTAAGAGTGGTATGCACCAAGAATGGCAAAAATATGTAATCGGCCTTTGAAACCCCCTGTCGCAAGAAAGCGCGGGGGTTTTTTGCGGAAGTTTTGAGTTGTAGGCGTGGGGCCATGAGTGCGCCGGGCCAATAGTTTTGAGTTGAAAAGTTAAATAGTTAAAGACTCTTAACTCCGGTTTCTCTTCGGAAATATTCGGTTTGACAGCGCGGTATCTAGAAAGAAACCGGGTTAATTGCTTTTGGCGCGCAAATACTGAAAAAATTAGATTTTGAATTTTTAACAATGAAAGACCACCAGCCTACCAATTCAGATGAAGTATCTGACAACCACGAAGCTGAGGTTGTACCATCCGCGAGTACACCTGGGAAACGGCGCAGCAAAGCCGAAGTTGCTTCGGAAGACGATCGCGCCAGTCTCCGCGGAGAATTACCCGATCGCAAAGTTGAGCAATTGCGCCAAATGTTCGATCGGCACAGAGGCGATCGCCAGTTAATATTATTGCAAGATTTTCCCGACCCTGACGCACTTTCGAGCGCTTGGGCTTACAAATTAATCGCCGAACAGTACGATATTCAATGCGAGATTATCTACGCCGGTGCCCTCAGCCACCAAGAAAATATTGCCTTAGTTAAATTGACCGGGTTACCGTTGCAGCGGTGGACGCTGGAAACGACAAAAACGAAGGATTTGTCGGCGTATCAGGGTTGCGTTTTCATCGACAACCAAGGCACGACTTGTAACTTAACTGAGTTTATTTTAGGGGCAGGAGTGCCGATCGCAGCAGTAATCGACCACCACAGTTTGCAGGGGGAAATGAACGCAGAATTTACCGATTTGCGTCCGGATATCCGCGCTACAGCCACGATTTTTACCGAGTATTTGCAGGCTGGAATGGTGGCTTTTGACGGTAGTGTCAGCCAGCACGTCAAGTGTGCTACGGCTTTGATGCACGGTTTGCGATCGGATACCAATGCCCTCAGACAAGCACAGGAGGAGGAATTCTTAGCTGCGGCTTATTTGAGCCGATTTTATGACCCGCAGTTGCTGAATGCGGTGTTACAGTCGTCTCGTTCTAAATGGGTGATGGATGCGATCGAGCGATCGCTCAAACACCGCATCGTCCAGAACAATTTCTCGATCGCGGGCATCGGCTACCTCCGCTATGACGATCGGGATTCCATTCCCCAAGCAGCGGACTTTTTAGTAACAGAAGAGAACGTACATACAGCCGTTGTCTACGCAATTGTGCACGACAAAGACGAAGAAATCGAAGTAGTAATCGGATCGCTGCGAACGAATAAACTGACTCTAGACCCCGACGAATTTATTAAAGAAGCCTTCGGTCAAGATGCTCAAGGACGCTTTTTTGGCGGTGGAAGAAGTCAAGCGGGCGGTTTTGAAATTCCGGTAGGATTTCTTTCGGGTGGAAATGAGAATAGCGATTATGCAAGGCACAAATGGGAAGTATTCGATTCTCAAATTAAGCAAAAATTAATGAGTTTAATTAGTCCTACCGATAATCCAGTTTACGATCGTTAAAGTTTGTATAGCCTTTCTCTCCAAGAGTAAGGTACGTTGTTGGGAAGAGAGCCCTCTTGTGGTGATGGTACACTCAACTTGCGGACGCACCAAAAACTCCAATAAAAGTCATACTTCGTCTTTTTGAGAAGGTACGTTGTTGGGAAGAGAGCCCTCTTTTGGTGATTGTATACTCAACTTGCCGACGCACCAAAAACTCCAATAAAAGTCATACTTCGTCTTTTTGAGAAGGTACGTTGTTGGGAAGAGAGCCCTCTTTTGGTGATGATATAGCCTTTCTCAAAAAGATGAGGTATAACTGACAACTTATATAACCACTAAACTCAGAGGGCTGAAGCCCAACAACATACCTCATCTTTGTGATAACCGCTATACACTCAACTTGCGGACGCACCAAAAACTCCAATAACAATCATACTTCGTCTTTTTGAGAAGGTACGTTGTTGGGAAGAGAGCCCTCTTGTGGTGATGGTACACTCAACTTGCGGACGCACCAAAAACTCCAATAACAATCATACTTCGTCTTTTTGAGAAAGATGAAGTATATCTAATCCTGGGTAATTGGTAATTGCTGTTGATAGTTCCTATAAACTTTCTGAGATTTGTGGAAGTAAAGACGATCTCCGGGCGTGTGTGCGATCGCAATCATATCGTCGTACCATAATTTGTGATACGCGATCTTTATGAGAACCGTTATAGGATAAGCCAGAAAAAAAGGGGGTTGCCATAGATTTTTGGCGGCCTCTCATATTTTGCCAGAGAAATTATCTCTTGGTTACTAAATTTAGCGTCAATATCGACTAAATGAATAAATAGTTATATACGATATATAGCCTTTCTCAAAAAGGTGGGGTATGACTGACAACTTATAGAACCGCTTAAACGTATAGGGCTCTCTTCCCAACAACGTCCGCGAATATGAGAGCTAGATCCGCTATAGGTTTTACTAACTTCCGCAGCCACGAAGGCAAAGACAGAATTTGGATCAAAAGTACGATCGCACAGGAGTCGATCGGCTTCTAGATGCAAATAAAGTGGAGTCATCACAGAAATACGTAGGGGAAAACACATAAGTATCCGTAGCAGAAGTAAGAAGAAACAGGCAAGAAGCAATAACCACTAACCAATAAAAACAAACGTTTCAGCAATTAATAAAGTTTTCAGCGTTTTGGCGATCGCTATAAGTATCGAACCATTATTGAAATTTGATGTAAGTAAATCTACTGCCGATAAATGGCTTACGAGTGAAAAAATAGATAAGCATAATGGCCAATGACTTAGCAAGGTAAATCTGACAAAATTGTATCAAAGACAACAATTTGATAATTAAATTAGTAAAAGTTTTAAATCCCATCAGGTTTTAGATAGCTTGCTAACTTAATTTCAAATAGTGCAAAAACCCAAAGGCTTGTAATAAACACATCCTGAAATTCTTGAGTCTTTTGTGGGTACTCTAAAAAATATCTTTGTGTTAAAGGGTAACTAACTTGCGGCAAAACCATTGCAGAATAATGGTTTTACGCAATAGTTGCTCTTTTTGTTTTTTAAATTGCATATATATTATCAATTGATGCAATTCAAAAGTATGTGGAATATACTGAAGGTTCTTACCAAAGAAAGGGGTAGGTTAAATATAAAAAACAATACATCCGCCATCAAAGACAATGAATATTCTTGAGACAAGCGATCAAAATAATGGTTCTAATTTTTCGGAAATTACTGTTGCTAGCTATGTAAATGCCATAAACTTAATTCCACAAGTAAAACCAAAAAAAGAACTACTATTTATAGATGGAAATGTAGATAATTATCAGAGTCTCGCCAGCGGAGCCAGACCGGGAACAGAAGTATTTATCTTAGATTCAGCGCGGGATGGAGTAGAACAAATTAGCGAAGTTTTAGCCAGCCGGAGTGATATTAAAAGCGTTCATATTGTTTCTCACGGGGGTTCTGGAAACTTGCAATTGGGTGCAACAAGACTCAACTCTGAGACACTAAATACCTATAGCGAACAGTTGCAACAGTGGGGAAACTCACTTACTTACTTACTACTAATGCCGATATTCTGATTTACGGCTGCGATGTGGCGGCTGGCGAATTAGGCGAAAACTTCGTAAACAAAATAGGCTATTTAACTGGTGCTGATATTGCAGCTTCAACAGATTTGACGGGCAGCGCACTACTGGGCGGCAACTGGAATTTAGAGAAATTAACAGGAGCTGACGGTGTTACGCTGCACAACCCTGGACAAACAGGGCATACGCGATAGCAATACTCTCACTATTGATAGAGAGAGCAAAGGAGCCGTCCCTCAA
>NZ_JAEQCF010000127.1:0-11428 GCF_020738625.1 Microcoleus sp. PH2017_09_SFU_O_A | reverse complement strand
CTTTGAGGGACGGCTCCTTTGCTCTCTCTATCAATAGTGAGAGTATTGCTATCGCGTATGCCCTGTTTGTCCAGGGTTGTGCAGCGTAACACCGTCAGGAACAGGCAGTTAAAAGCCTCGACTGGGGAGAATTGACCGGGAAGCGAGACTCAAGCTCCTGACTTTAGGTATGGGGAAATTCGATAGCGGTTTCAACCGTCTTGAAGATTTCTTTAGGTATTTTTTACAGAGTTAATCAAAAGTTGATGTTATCATCAAAAATATCGAGTAAGAATAACCACCTGCGTGTTGAAACATCCTGAGTTGGGAGCAATCCCTGCAACGGGCATATTCGGCCCATATCCGAAACAGCTCTCATTGCGAATAATGGCAGGATGTTGAGCCTACCGTACCTGTTGGCTAGTGATGGCAGGACGAAATAAAAAAAAACAAAAGTATACGGAATGTTTGAAGAAATTCAAACTGAGTTAGTAGCGGTGGCTTGATAACGCCGAAGACAAGCCCGACTTTGGACTATTCAAGAATCCCCGTCTATGACTCGGGTTCGGGAGTATCAAAAGTTTGATTAAATGGATATGTTAACGATTATTTTTGCAAAAACGCTTTTTTTATCCGATCGCTCGTGCCATCTCAAAAAGCTCCCAAAATTGACTTAAACGATGAGTACCCGTGCCCTTGCCGGCGCCGCGGCCGTCTCGTACCCATAACGCTGACAGAAGCCTTTGGCTGCAACCGCTGTCAGCAAATATTTGTATTGGAGGAAAACGGACACGTCATCGAGCAACTATCAACGAACTATCCTTACAAGCAGGCTTGGCGGTGGACGGGGCACCAGTGGCACAGGGCACATCCGGGTTTGAAGGCGCACTACTTGCCGCTGGCCCTGGGGATGATTTTGGTGCCGCTATTGATTTGGTTGCCCCTGGCGCTGCACTCTCCGGGCCCGAATATTATTCTGTGGGCAATGGTCGCTGTGCTGTTAGCAATGCTGCCGGCGCTAATGGTATGGCTGGCTTACAGGCGTTAGTTAAATGATAATAGAGGATTTTAGTCATTCATCAGAGGGGGCCAATGTCGCCCGCCGCGCTTATCAGGCTTCTTTGGAATTGGCGGCAACCAAAAGTACGGATCGCGCTGCCGCTTTGCAGGCAATGGCGATCGCACTCAAACGCCGACAAAATGACATTTTAGAAGCCAATACTCTGGATTTAGAAGCGAGTCGCGACATGGCGATTCCCGACTTGATTGTGGACTGGCTGAAGCTGACGCCGGAACGGATCAAGACAACTGTCCAAATTTTGCAACGCTTGGGGGAAATGCCAGATCCAATTGGCAGGGTGATCAATGCTTCTTATCAAGTCGATCGCTGTCAGGTGTACTGTCAATCGTTGCCGCTGGGGGCGATCGCGCTCATTTACGAGGCGTTTCCCGAGTTGGGGGCGATCGCGGCCGGTTTGTGTCTCAAAAGCGCTAACAGCTTGATTCTCAAAGGTGGCAGCGAAAGCTGGCAAACTAATGCTGTAATTGGAGAAGCTTTGGTTTCGGCGATCGATGAGGTCGGTTTGCCGTCAGGATGTTTGCAGGTATTGCCACCGGATCGGGGCGCTTCGATCCGCGATTTGGTCACTCAAGACCAATATCTCAATTTAATTATTCCCTACGGCAGGCCGAGTTTGGTACAGCAAGTGGTGAGGCTTTGTACAGCACCGGTGTTGCGATCGGCAATGGGCAATTGTTACCTTTATTGGTCGCCGACTGGTAGCTTGGAGATGGCAAGGTGGATGATTTTGGACAGCCATCAAAGTGTGCCCGATCCGGTAAACGCGATCGAGAAAGTATTGATCGATCGCAACCAAAAGCATTCTTCCTTAGTCAGGCTGTGGAACAGTTTAAAAGAAAAAGGCTTTCAAATTACCGCAGATGCGGATCTTGTCGCAGATTTCCCAGACTTGAAGCTGGCGGAACCCTACGAGTGGACTCAACCGTATTTAAACAAAACCATCGCGTTTAAAGTTGTTGATAGTTTGGAAATTGCGATCGGCTGGATTAACCGCTACAGCAGCGGCCACGCTGACGCCATCGCCACTGAATCTTATTTAGAAAGCCGCCAATTTGCTCTGGATGTGAACAGCGCCTCAACTTTTATTAATGCCTCCCCTCGGTTTTGGCGCTATCAAAATCGGGGAGATGCAATTTTTCTGGGAATGTCCAACCAAAAAGGCTATCGTCGGGGATTGATAGGGCTAGATACGCTGACAACAATTAAAGAAATTGTTCAAGGTAACGGAGAATTTTAACTGAGTTATCTTTGGCAGTTTTCCTGTTGAATTTATACCAATTATAGCCGTTATCAAAAAGATGAGGTATGAATGATATAGCCTTTATCAAAAAGGTGAGGTATGACTGACAGGTTATATAACCACTGAAATTAAGAGGGCCTTCTTCCCAACAACATCCGCGAATCTTTCGCTTGATCCGCTATAGCTTACATAACCGCTTAAACGTATAGGGCCTTCTTCCCAACAACGTACCCATCTTTCGCTTGATCCGCTATATACAAAATATTGCTACTACCGAAATTAGAGCATCTCATCTTTATGCCAATGGCACAGTATGGTTTCGAGCCGGAGTTATGCAAATGACAGATAATTTATCGACAATCAATAATAATTGATATCAATATTTTTTTAAATAGGTATTAATTTAAGTATATATAGCCCAATACGGTTTACTTAAGATTGTCCGAAGATAGGAACGTTAGCTTTTGCGATCTTTTATGAAAGCAATCTCCGTATCTATTTTTCAGAGGATTTTACCCCAGGGCGCTATATCAGTAAACCGTATTGGTATATAGCCTTTCTCATAAATATGAGGTACTCATGGGCATTGGCCGAAGCGAAGCGGAGATATTGGGCAGTTTTTTACACCAAATATGATTTTAAAATTGTCTATATCGCACATATAAACATCATCACAAAATGATTTAATGAAACCAATTTATCGGCAAATATGATATACTAATAAATGTCAAAAAAACAATCTGACTAACATTTTGGTGTGATTAGCAAACAATGAATTCAGAAAAAATGCTCATTTCTTTAGACGAGACTGTCGATCGCGAAACGCTAATTCACCAATCGGCTTATGTTAAAAAATTGCGTCCGCTGCTGCCACCAAATGCTTTTGAACCAGATCCTAGCAAATTAACAATCCTGTTAATCAATCTGGGAATTTTATTGCTGGGATGGGGAATTGCTGACTACCTCGATCGCTGGCCTGTCTACCTTTTAGGGCTTTACTTGCCTTTGGCTGCGATTATGGGCAATAGTATCATAGTTTTGCTATTTAGCTCCCACGATCTGATGCACGGCAGCGTTCAGAAAAAATCCCGGCTGACTTATTCGATCGCCTTTTTAGGCCTAAGTATGCTATTGATGCCACCTACTCAGTGGAAATCGCTGCACAACCTCGTACACCATAGTACCACCAATTCCTTAGCAGACCCCGATCGCAATTACCTGTTCCAGCAACCGGATACTTGGGGAAAATGGATTCAAAATCTATTTGTACCGTCGGTGGAAGTCAGTCCCCTGTGGTTCATTGTAGGCATGGCTGGATCGTGGTTGGTGCACAATTTCCGCAACGTGTCATCGGTATTGTTATTCAACGATAAATCTGTGGATTACGTGCCCGCTGCGTTTACCGTTAGTCCGAAAGATCGATTGACGATCGCCTTGGAATCTCTCGGAATCTTGGGAATCCATCTAGGGATCTTGTTTTACCTAGACTTTAACCCGATTAAAGTTGCTCTTGCCTACATTTTGCCGATCGCACTGGGTCACGCAGGCACAATGTTTTACATCTATACCAACCACATGGGTTGCCGGATGACCAACATTAATGACCCGCTGATCAATACTACTTCCCTGCGGGTTCCTAAAATATTTGACCTGCTGCACTTAAATTTCTCTTACCATACAGAACACCACATTTTCCCTAGCATTAACTCCAACTATTACCCGATGGTGCAAGAGTTGTTAAACGTTCACTATCCCAATCGAATGAATTTAATCGATGCTGGGGAAGCTTGGCGGTTGCTGATGGAAACGCCCCGGCATTATAAAGATGAAGTCACCTTCACTGATTCGTTGGGAAAAATGTCGGTAAATAGCAGTATTATCGAAGAATATAAGCGCTAATTTAACGATGTCAAAAATCCGTAGGTATGCAGTGCACACCTACGGATTTTAGATAGTTATATGATGTCGGAAAATTGAGCTTATAGTGAAAAATTACTGAATTTTAGCAGCGGTTTTTCACGCGAATTAGGTATTAGATACTGATGCTATTGATCACTAAAGAAGGTTTGAGAGCAATATATGGCACTAATCGCTTTTTATTGTTCAGATCTATCTTCTGTTCTGCCACATTCAAATCTTGCTGGAACTGTCTGACTAACTGTTGGATCGGAGTACCTTCAAAAACTTCGTCGAAGGTGGCACGATAGAGTTCTCGGAAAGATTTATCATAATAACCCAAACGATCGTATTTATAAGCTGACAGAGTAAACAAAATTTGCAGTTGTTCGGCAGTTTTTTTGTAGGGCGGAAGCAACTGTAAAATTTTCATTTCCGTAATTACTTCGGGAGTCTCTGACTTGTTAATCGCCGGAATATCGCGGTAGGCAGCCAAAGGCATATTGGCAGCAAAACTCATGTATTGATGCTGGGTATAATTCACAGCAGAATGCTGCGGCCCGCAGGTAAAAATCACTGTTGTGACAATATCAATCAATTGTTCAACATCCTCAATGCGCTGTGGCATTCCTTTGACTTTACCCCCTTTCTCCGATGATAATTCTTGGGCCCAGCGTTGCAGTTCGGTATCATCGGTAAGTTTCTGCTTTGTCGGGTAAAAGTATTTGAGATAGCCGGAGACAAAGGTTTTAATCGCGTTCCACAGCAGCAATCCATCATCTCGGTAAGGGTAGTGAGGTAGTTGAGTTGTGTTGTCCATTCCGCGATTTTTGAGTTCGGTTGGGAAGGCAAATTGATCCAGACTCCAGTTAGTGCAGGCTTCTCTACCTATCTCTATTGTCTCTGGCAAGGTTCCTGCCAGCAACTCATCGACGGGACCTCCAGGGGCGATCAACTGGTTGCGTGCGAGATTGTTGTTGGTCAACATGAAGCGAAAGTGGGGTTTGAGCAATAAGCTGAGGGGATGATTTTCAGCTAACTGTCGCGCTGTGACGATCGCAATTGGTTCCATAACTAGATGGGTTCGACCTAAATGCGAACTCATTTCGTGGTGATTGGCATCTGCTACTTGCACGCAGAGTTTGGCAAATAACCAATTGAGTGGCGGATCAGACGGCGTGTAGACACGGCTGCCCGGTTTGGGGTCTAGTTGGATCGCAATGGGTACCAGTTCACCGCGATCGCGCACTCCAGTCCACCGCCAAGCGAAGAAAGCACGAGGTTTCGGCAAGTATTTCCTGCCCTTTTCGTAGGTGCCTCCCTGAATTCGAGAAGGTGCGCGATAGTTTGGATCTGTACCTGTGTAGTCGGCAATGTAAATACTTTTTTCCCGTAACAGTTTGGGGAGTTCCAATAATGGCTGCTTGCTGTCCAGTTTTGTGATGATTTCTGCCCGAGGATCGGTGGCACTTAAGAGACGAAGTACCATCGGATTTGCCCCAGACAACCGCTGTTCGGCAAAAGAGCGATCGGTTTGGTAAGCCTTGGCAACTTGAGGCAACCGCAGTACGGGAAAGAAGTCTTCATAATCTTGGAGTTCGTCGAGAGGATCTAGAAAAGATCTCGCCCGGACTGCCAACATATTTACAGCAAGTTCAGAGGTTGCTATTATGCGTTCTCCAATATAATCGCTTGAAAAATTCTCATTCGCTGGCACGGTTTTCAATAATGCCAAAGGTGATAAACTGTTATAGTCAAACTGGTAAGCTTGTTGCTCGCGACTTAAGAAATCGCTGCGCTTTTGTTTATTCGCATCGTCTTGGGGAAGGGAAGGTTTCATGATTTTCACCATTTATCAAATTTTACCCTTGTTTTTTAGTAACATATAGGTAAAAATTACCATAAAACGAGGATGGGATGAACTAAGTTTTGTGACGGTCTAAGAGACCTTGATACAATCATAGTTCGCAGATAGGTAATGGCGATCCGGACAGTTTCGACTTATGTTGCTGGTACCAGTCGCCGATTTCCAAGCACGGGGATTTTTGGGATGCTCAGTCAAGCTTCATCCCGCACTCAAATCCATAGCTCGAAGGGAAATTTCTCCTAATTTAGAGAATTTCTGCAACAGTAGCTGAGGAATTAATTGATGGCGGAGGTTGCCGAATTACCGATCGATTACCTTAACAAAAATGGTTGGTAGTGCGGACTTCAGTCCGCATTTTAAGAGCGGACTGAAGTCCGCACTACGAACCTTGTTTATTGCGCTACCGGACATGATGTTAATCAGCAATCGCGCATTGTCAAATTTTACAATTTATTCTTCGTTTTCACCCGCATATACAGCTCTTCCATCGCCTCAATAAATGAACCATCTTTATGCCAAAACGGCGGAAAATCTCCCTGCTTTTTCACCACGATCGCACTTACGCCACTTTGCACCCCCACATCAATCGTCTGCGGCAACCGCTTCGCACCGTGCCAAAACTCTCTCAGGCTGACAGTTTGCGCTTCATTGGCGATCGCCTGCGTGTAATAGGAATCCACCGCCACAGGGGCCGCTGCATCCGCCGTCAACTCGGCAGAAAGCGCCAAGCCCAAAGGCGTTTTTGCCAATTCGCGGTGCAGCACTTCCTTAGAAAGCCCCCGTAATTCAAACAGCAAAAATGGATCTTTGTCCAATTCGGCCGCCACCAGATAATAGACTCCGGCAATATGTTTGCAGGGATTGCTATAGTCTGGGCAAGAGCAAGTGGTTTTAAAGTCCTCACGGCTGCTGGGTAACAGGTGCAATCCGAGGGGTGAGAAAGCCTTTTCAATGTTGTCGGGCATTTCGTTGAGCAGCAAGCGGGAAATGAAGCTGGCTTTTGATGCCATTTGGGCGATCGCCAATTTCCACTTTTCCTGACTAATCGGCTCAAACTCAATTTTAGTTTTGTACAGCGGCTCCTTATAAACCCCAAAATAAGGATTAACCGAACCCCTGACTTCTGCCATCACTAAGCCATCATTCATTTTAAAGCTCTTTACCTTACCATTTCGTGCATAGGAACGTCCCCGCCCGAGACGCCCAGAATCGGTAAATCTTTCCAACGCGCTGATAAATTCATTACCCCACCAAGTCCGAGTAAATTGTGACATATTTTTGATTTTATCCTAATCTAAAACTGCATTTTTATTGAGCCTAATTAACTTTTTAAATGCCTCATTATCCAACTCAGTCAGCCACGATTCATCAGCACCAATAATTGAACCTGCCAATTTCTTTTTGTCCTCAATCATTTGGTCAATCTTTTCTTCCAAAGTGCCAATTGCCACAAACTTATGCACAAACACATTTTTTTCCTGTCCAATCCGAAACGCCCGATCCGTCGCCTGATCTTCCACCGCCGGATTCCACCAGCGATCGAAATGAAATACATGATTGGCTTTTGTCAGGGTAATTCCCACACCGCCGGCCTTCAGTGATAGAATAAATACCGAAGGTTCTGATTCTGGATCTTGAAACTCTGAAATCATCCGTTCCCGTTTTTCGCGACTCGTTCCGCCGTGGATGTAATAAGTGTTATAATGTAGCGTGTGTTTGATGTATTTTTCTAACGCGCTTCCCAATTCGGTAAACTGCGTAAACACCAATAAACTTTCGCCTTCGGCTTTGACTTCCTCAATCATCTCGATCAGCCGTTCCAGTTTGTGCGATCGCTCTGGTGTAAACTCACTTTCATCCTGCAAAAACTGGCGGGGATGATTGCAAATTTGCTTCAACTTCAGCAGCGTCGCCAAAATCATCCCCTTGCGCTTCATTCCTTCAGCCGCGTCAATTTCTTGCTCTACCTCTTTCACAATGGCTTCATAAAGCGAAGCTTGCTCGCGGGTGAGATTGCAGTAGAGTTTTTGCTCAACTTTGTCGGGGAGATCCTGAATAATTGACTTATCGGTTTTCAGACGGCGCAGAATAAAAGGTTCTACTAATTTTTTGAGCGCGGCTGATTGCGTGCGACTCCCATGTTTTTGAATCGGTAATTCAAACATTTTCCGAAACTGCGCCTCTTTCCCCAAATATCCGGGATTGAGGAAATTAAAAATTGACCATAAATCTAACAAGCGATTTTCTACAGGTGTTCCAGTCAATGCTAGTCGATGGGTAGCGGGTAACTTTAAAATCGCCTTGGTTTGCGCCGCTTTCGGATTTTTAATATTCTGCGCTTCATCAATTACCAGCCGATGCCACGCTACGCTGCTCAACAGCTTCTCATCTTTGCGCGCCAAGGTAAAGGAAGTAATCAACATATCGCAATCTTGGACGGCGGCTTTAAATGCTTTGGCATCTTGCAAACGTTGAGGGCCGTGGTGAATCAGCGATCGCAATTCTGGAGCAAACTTTTCCATTTCCTTCTGCCAGTTGCCGACTACGGAAGTGGGCGCAATTAGCAGCGTGGGTAAAACCGACGACGGTGCGATCGCTTTTTCCGTCTCTTTGCTAGTGGATAAAACTTCTCTTTCTTGCAATAATCGAGCAATTACCTGCGCCGATTTACCCAAACCCATATCGTCGGCAAGACAGCCATTTAATCCCAAACTTTCCAAATAACTCAACCAAGAAACACCGCGTTTTTGATAATCCCGGAGTTTGCCTTGAAACCTTACTGGATCTGCAATTAACTCTAACCTACTCTTATCGTGCAGCTTCTCCAACATATCCGATAAAGCCCGATCGCGCTCCACCTCCAAATCTTCACTAGCTTCTCCTTCTGCCGTCAACTTCATAAAGTCAATCAAGCTGACATCGGGATTCTCTTCGCGATGTTTTTGCCAAAAATTCAGCATCTCCTGCATTTTATCTTTGTCCAGTTCCATCCATTGTCCTCGGAACTGTACCAACGGCGTTTTACTATTAACTAACGCCTGCCATTCTTGTTCGCTAACCCGTTCGCCTCCGATCGCCAATTCATACTGATATTCCACCAAGGAATCTGCCGAAAACAATCCCTTGCCCTTGATTGCAGCGCTTTTGCTGCCCTTCCCTTTGACTTGCAGGCGAATCTTTGCCCGCTGTCGTCCCTTCGGCGTCCACCAAGCGGGGACAATGACTTTATATCCGGCATCTTCTAATACCCAAGCGGACTCGCTGAGGAAGGTAAAAGCATCGTCTACGTTGAGGGAAATGTGAGCGGGTTTGTCGGTTTCTAGCCCCTGCCAAAGTTGGGGATAAATGCGCGCAGCGTAGCCGAGATTTGTTAGCAAATGTTGCTCAAAGTTGTCGCCGAATTGTGTTTGCAACTGTTTTTGTTGAGTCGATCGCGATCGCCAATAATCCTGCAACGGCACCCGCAGAGATGGGTCTTGTTTTGCCGCCACCTGAAACTCTAAAACCCAAGGCTGTTCGGGGTTTTCGGGGGATTGTAGTTGAAAGCAGAGGGAGAATGAGTCAGCAGATTGATTGCGCGTAATGCGATCGCGCCAGGTTTGCCATTGCCGGTATTGTTCAAGGCTGACTCGCGCGATTTTTCGTGTTTGGTTGAGGCAGATTTGCAGTAAAGAATCGGCAATTTTATTCTCAAACGATGCTGGGATGGGGGTTTGAGTGACAATTTCGGCGATCGCACATTCTGAAAAATTACGCAGCAACATTTCGCGATCGTAGAACTTTGGTGTATCTTGTAGCTGGATCTTCCGAAAACCGGACGCGCAAACTAAAGGCATCCATTCAACATAGCGTTGTAACTCTGTTTCGTACTGCGCTGAAACAATTTCCCATCCCGGATAAATCTCAAAGCTGGGTGCAATTTTGGCAGGTGTTTTTGGAGTTTTTGGAGTTTTTGCGGTTGTTTTTGTTTCACCCGCTTTCTTGCGCCCGCGCGTGGCTTTCTCAGCGGGTTCCGATGTTTCGATGGGTGCGATCGCGATCGGAGCAGTTTCTCGATAGCGCAACGCCGGAATATAATGATCTTTCAGAACAATTTGCTTAAAAAATTGGGTGTAGTGATACCAAAACAGCAAATCTGAACCGAACTGAACTTCTGCTAAATCATAGAGGGCAAAAAAATGCAGATCGTTCAATACTTTAGTCAAAGTGTGGGTGGCGATTGGCACACAATCGACTTCCCAATATTCCAACTCAAATGTTTCGGGTAATTCTGTCTCTAAATATCGCGCTAACTCTAAAGATGGTAACGGCTGGTTATTGGCAGTGGGGAGTAAAAAGTACCGAGGGGCGATCGCATATTCTAGTCCCATCCCACTTGTATTGCTGACTGGTGGCAGTTGAATCCCGGCTTCTTTCGTTAAAAACTCTGTTAACTCTGCCGTCTCCAATTGTCGGGGATGAACCTTAGCAGGCTGTTTTTTTATTTCAGTGGTTTCAACCCAAATATAAAACGTTCCAGCTTGAACAAAACTCTCTTCTGTTTGAGGAATCCAAGTGCCGTGGAGGATTTTCATAGGTTATACCAAACGCAACCTTTGGCAGCCTATCATATCATGAATTAGAAAATATAGGACTTTAACCTGCGGAGGCACGTGAGTGCTTGTATAGACGCGGTTTCAACCGCCGAGGCTTCTTTAACCTGCGGAGGCACGTGAGTGCTTGTATAGACGCGGTTTCAACCGCCGAGTCTTCTTACAAATCTAGAAAACAAGTCTAGACATTTGCTTCTTACTTCATCGGGAGCATGGGAGCGGTTATCCCTCGGTAAGCTTTCACGATGAAAGCCAAGCGCGATAAATTAATTGCTGCATTCAAATCCCTGTCCATCGAATGACCACAACTTTCACAGTCGTAGGTTCTTTCTTTTAGGGGCATATCTTGAATATGTCCGCAGTTTGAACAGGTCTTGCTCGAAGGAAACCAGCGGTCAGCAATGATTATTTCACAGCCAAACTTTTTAGCTTTATACTCTAGTTGGCGCTTGAATTCATAAAATCCGCAATCAGCTATAACTTGCGCTAGCTTGTGATTGGCTAGCATCCCCGAAACCTTCAAATTTTCTACTACTATCGTTGCGTGGTTTTTGCCTAAGTAAGTAGTAATTTGATGGAGAGTATTTTTTCTGAGATTCGCTACCTTAGCATGATGTTTTGCTAACCTTTGTTTCGCCTTAAATCTATTGCTAGAGCCTTTCGTCTTTCTCGAGAATTCCTTTGACAGTCTACGCAACTTACTGAGATGCGTTTTGTAATGCTTTGGGTTAGGGAAAACAACTCCCGTCGAAAGGGTTGCCAACTCTTTAACT
>NZ_JAEQCF010000191.1:0-1029 GCF_020738625.1 Microcoleus sp. PH2017_09_SFU_O_A | reverse complement strand
GAGCATTCTCCTGTTGATTGATTTACTGAATTTTGCTGCAATTATCTGAATAATGTGTTAAACTAGCAGAATATTCAGCATTATTCACTTTTGGATAACTACTCAACCCCAAGGCAAGCAGCCGAACATTTTGGAGTTTGCCTACATACGCTCAGGCGATGGGAAAAGGATGGCATTATTACCGCCATTCGCACACCCTCCGGTCAACGACCTTGACCGACAAATTGCAAAATTATTGGAACTCTATCCATCAGCCGAACTCATTACCGACATTGCCAGTGGGCTTAACTTCAAAAGGAAAGGACTCCAATCCATTCTGGAAGCCGTCCGTACAGGCAATGTCAGCTCTATTATTGTTGCCCACAAAGACCGACTTGCCAGATTTGGTTTTGAACTCATTGAATGGCTCTGTCTATTATTATTGCCCACAAAGACCGACTTGCCAGATTTGGTTTTGAACTCATTGAATGGCTCTGTCAACTCGATGGAACAAAAATCGTGGTTCTCAACCAGGACAATCTGTCTCCAGAACGAGAAATGGTCGAAGACATCCTTGCCATTGTTCACGTCTTTTCCTGCCGACTCTACGGACTTAGAAAGTATAAAACTAAAATCAAGGAAGATCCAGATCTACCCAGAACCAGCACTAGCCAAAATTTATTAAGTAAGTTGAAATTGCGGGATAAAATCATGCAATCCGCTCTGCCAGATTGGGTCAAAAAAACGCCATGTCATATCAGACAAAATGCTATTTTTGAGGCTCATCGAGCGTCCAACGCTAGCAGGGATGCTAAGTATCGAAGCATCCGAAATCCTCGCTCTACGATGAAATTTAATGACGGAAACTTCCGAGATGGAATGTGGCTCAAATCCTATGTAAAAGGGTTGAGATTCACGGCATCTGAACAGATTCCTAGTAGCTGTAAATATGGCACACAATTAGTGATTCATCGCGGTAAATGGTTGGCTATTTTCCCTGAAGAGTATGATGTATCACCGACCAACTCTAAGGCTGTAATTGCTTTAGAC
>NZ_JAEQCF010000126.1:0-11051 GCF_020738625.1 Microcoleus sp. PH2017_09_SFU_O_A | reverse complement strand
TGTGGCAATACAAGTCTATTGAATAAATAATGTCACCTTCTAAAACAAAGGTATGTAGTTGCGCTTCAGCGCTCCGATCTTATATATATTAAGAGCGCTCAAGCGCAACAACGTACCTATTTAACCCTGAGATGGTACTAGATTCGCTTACAAACGATCGCAATACCACACGCCCCCAGCATTGCCACAACCGACGGTACCAAAGGCACCCACCAACCCTGGATTAGCAAAAACCAGCAAATTCCGACCAAAATCCCCGCAAAAGCGATCGCCCGCAACACCGCAAACAGCCTGCGCCGGCTGACAATCGCGATCGCGCTACCAACTGCTGCGCCGCCCAAAATCCACAGCATTTCCTGCCACACAGGCACAATTTGTAGCAGCGGGCGCCCATCCAAAGCAGCACTGATAATTTGACTCGACATTTGCGCTTGAAGTAACACCCCCGGCATTTTCTGGTAAGGTATTTCTCGCGCGCTGTAGGGTGTAAAAAAATCATCGGGATTGGAAATGGGCGCCGTCACACCTATAAAAATAATTCGGTCTTTAATCAAATTGGGACTAACTTTTCCTTCTAACAGTTCTGTCAGGCTAACTCGCTGAATAAAAGTTCGGGGCGATCGATAATTTAGCATAATTTGAAAGCCGCGATTGTCCAGGTTTTGATAAGCGCCTGTACTGCCGTGAATTGGTGCAAAAACTGCCTTTCTCAGCCCTATCTTATCTCCTGACAAAGTTTCTGGTGTGATGCCTTTTGCTGCTAGGTAATGGAGCGCAGCCCTCATGCTCAAAGAGTGTTCTGTAGCACAAAGATCGGTTGTCTGCGGCTGCATAAACAGCAAGTGGCGGCGGAGAATGCCGTCGGCATCAGCCACCACATCGCTGAACCCGAGGCGCTCTTTTGGCAGTGCAGGTGGCGGTTTGATGCCGCATTTGTTCGGTTTGCCGCTTTCTTTGACGCTGCACAAACCAATTAAACTTCGATCGCTCTGAAAGCTAGCAGCCAATGCTGCATAACCGACTCCGGAGGGGCGAGGGCGAAAGATATCCAGGGCAATCGTTTGCGGCCGATATTGTGCTAAATTTGCTACTGCTTGGGCGATCGTCCCATCCGGCAGCGGAAAGCCGTATTTTTCGATATCCGTTTCCGTTGCTTCCACCAGCAACAAACGCGAATCCGAGCTTTCGGCGGGACGCAGGCGCATCAATTGGTCAAAAGCTTGCAATTCCCATATTTGCAGCCAGCCCAGCGATCGCATTCCCGTGACAGAAACAGCACTAATTGCGATCGCCAACAGCCCGATTTGTAAGCGCCGCCTCCAAGGAAAAGGTGCTGGTTTATTTGCCAACTCTTGCCAAGTCGGCGGATTGGCAGCAGGATTTTGACAAATTACCGGCAGCCAATCCGCAGCGGGAATTTCTGACTCGCATTCTGCCAATCTTTGCCTCGCGAGGCGCACTGACACATACAAAGATTCCCCGCTGCAAAAAGAGGCGAGAAAATACTTTAAAAAATCTTGGGCAACTCGATCGCATACAGGTTCTCGCATTACGATCGTTTGCGGGATGCCCAAATCTTCAAACTGCCGCGCTATGCCCAATCCATCGCAAGAATTCAAAATAGCCAACTGCAAGCCACGGTTAACCGCTAGCTTGAAGCCTTGTTTCAGCTCTTCTACTGTTAAACTCTCGGTTTTATTGATATAAAATTTTCCCGATCGCCCGGATGGATCGCTGTCACTATGTCCCGCAAAAAATAAGATATCCCAGTTGTTTTCCCAAAGTTCTTGACAGATTTTTCTGCGATTTGGTTCGACCAAAAAAGTAACTTCTGCTGATGGCAATCCTTCCAGAAGTTTGCAGTCTTGTTCAATATTAATATTTTCACTATTCCCCAAAATTGCTAAAATCTTTACGCGATTTGCAGGGTATTTTTCCAAATCCGCAGATCCCCCCCAGCCCCCCTTAAAAAGGGGGGAGAATTCACTCAAAGTCCCCCTTCTTAAGGGGGATTTAGGGGGATCTGAAATCGGTATTTTTTTATAAGCTGTGGCGCTCAAGGCAATTTCGGCTTTCGGATACCCATTGAAAATATTCCAACAGTACCACGGTAAACGCCGCAAAACGATATCATCAGTTTTGATTAAAAATCGAACTGTATCCGATGGGTTTAATTGTACGAGTAATGTGTCTTTGAGTTTACGAAACGGTTCAGAGTCAAGCCAGCTATTGATTTGCAGGCTTAATTGTTCCGCCAACTCGCGACACTTGGACAACTGTGCTGTACGAGATTCGCTAATGGTAATTGCGATCGGCTTAATGCGGAAATCTCCCAAACTGCGGTAGACTGACTGCCAGCGATCGTAGTTGTCAGCTATTTCTAGTTTCGGAGGCAGGAAACCTTGGATTTCTACTGTGGCCCGTTCTCCTTCCGGGCCGATTTCCAGAGTAGCTCGCACGCCTTTTGTCAAGTTATCATCTAGCTTTAAGACAACTAATTTTTCCATGGTTGACACTCTCAGGTTTTTGATACACTGAGATTTTTGATTCCCCAAGCCAACTTCCTGGTAAAGGTTCAATTTTAATGCTGAACAGCTTATAACCAGCGGGCCGATTTAAGCGACAAAATTCTCTGCAATACAGACTTCTTTCAGTTTTACCACAACGCTGAAACATTCTCCGCGATCGGCAGCAAATTCCAGTGTCATGCAGCCGTTGTCTTTTTTGACGGCACAAGCTTCCATGACAGTCGTTCCTTCGCCGTCGATGAGTTTCAGAGTCAGGTTGAGCGGCAAGCTGTCCGCACCGGCGATCGGATGCACCTGTACTTTAATATTAATATCAGTATCAGTCGTTGGTGCGATCGCCACCAGCAAAGCTACAGATTCGGCGGGTACTCCTACACCCCTATCTAAATTAGGTTTTCCCCGAAAATAGTTGAGGGTTGTTGATACTGGTTCCGAGATATCTGGTGTCAGATGGATCGTCTTAGCCCGCACGACTGCGCTACCGTAACGAAAAGCTAAACTAGGTTCTGGCGGCGCTAAAACTTCTGCTACAGACTGCCAACTGGCCTCGAAAATATTGTGCAGCCACTGACTGAGTTGTACAGCTTTTTTGCTGCGTTTCAGACTATCCAAATGTAGCAGCAATTTTTCAAAACTTTGTAATTTGTCGATCGCCAACTCGCCAGCACTTGCAGTTGCCATAAATCCCAGCAAAGTAGCTTCTTGCCGCTGTGTATCGATTTCAACTGCTACTAAACCAATGCGATCGTCAGGTATTTCCAGCGGAATGTCACAAAACTTGCCAGACTTCACAGGGCGGCATTCCAAATAGCCAAATTGAGTTAATTTCAAATCTGCTGCATCGGTGTAAAGGCGCATCGCAGGGTTCCAACTGTCGCTGGCTTTCAAATCTGTAGGAATATCCATCATTTCCATGTAATCTTTCACTGCACATACAGCTAAAGTGTTGAAATAAACTTGGTCTCTTTTTTCTGCTGTGCTCAATCCTTTAATATTTGAAAATTTCTCTGCCAGCCGCAGCGCTGCGGTGGTAATGGGCAGTGGAATAGATGATTGCCTGATATTGTTAAGGTTGCCATTCATCGGGATTCTCCTCTGTGAACTATAGTTTTAGGATGAAAATTCAAAAACAGACTTTTCTCTAGCCTTTCTCAGGTAAGTCAATTACAGATATAGCCTTTCGAGCTCTCATATGAGGTACCCGACGTGCATAGGGCATAGGGCATAGGGCATAGGGCATAGGGCATAGGGCATGGTGCATACCTCACTTTTTTGAGAACCGCTATAGCAACTATTAGAAATTACCAATTACCCAATAGTAAGGGTTGTTACTCCCCGTATTTCTAGGCTTTTTGAAGAGCGACATTTTACTTTTAGTCTAACAAACATCGCTATTAACTATCAACTATCAACTATCAACTGTCAACTGTCAACTGTCAACTGTCAACTGTCAACTATCAACTATCAACTGTCAACTGTCAACTGTCAACTGTCAACTGTCAACTGTCAACTGTCAACTGTTATTCCAGATATCCTTGCTTTTTGGCAAAATTTCGCAAGCGGGGCAAACATTCTCTTTTATAAAAGTTGGGCGCAGTTGACGGTGGCAAGTTAAATTCAAGACCAATCTTTTCCCAGCAAGTCTCCGGAGGAAGACGTTTCAAAATTAAGATTTGGCAAGTGACATCGGGACGTTTTTTGATGTGAACGCTTTTTAACTCTCCCTCGGGATCTGCCAGCACCCATTTTTTAGTCTCTTCTAGGATAACTAGCGGACTGTCAGAATGAGTCGGCGGATTTTCGACATTATAAATAATGTTAATTGCTTCTGAATCTTCGGAAATTGACGGCGAAATAACTCTATTTTGGTGTTCTATTTGTGAGATTGAGAAGTCTTTCAGCCGCATCTTGAGATATTTGTCTAGCCAAGTAATGACGCTGCCCAGATTCGGATCGTAAGGTTTGTTTGTGGTATTGTCTTTGCAAACACAAACATTGCGACAAAAATACACCCAAGTTTGCTGCAAAGCATCGTTATAATGAGGCGTCGCTTCTTGCCAAAGTTTGCCAGATTTCACAATCAGCCTCACTATCTCGCTGAGTTTTTGCCGCCGCATCAAGCTTTTGGGCGGATGCGAACAAGCTTCAGCAACTAGCTGTTGCAGTTGTTGGCTTAAATTGTTTTTTTCATCCTTGGTTTCGGACATCGGCGAGGGCCTCCTGAAGAGTCTCTGGATGAATGCTAGACACGGCATTTGCGGGTTGAGTTTCCACAATAGAATCGCTGAGTTGATGTTTGGTAGCCAAACAAGTGTTGTCTGATAATCAGTTATCAGCATCCTGCGAGAAATTTTCGCGAAAATTCCACAAAAATTTTTGAAATATTTAGTTGACAAATGCCATCGAATAAGGTAAGTGTCGATTTTTGAGGCTGTGCCGCGTATGCGTCCTTTGTCTTCTCTGCGTTTGTGGGCAACAGCCCCGAATTCTGCTAGTCGAAAGCGCGATCGCCCTTTTATGTCTAACGAGCGACTTGCTTATTTGCTGAGAAATCATATACTTTGTCAAGTTAAGAAAATATTTTTTGATTGATCCAGGAGTAAGCAAAAAAAATGTACATCGTACAAATTGCCTCAGAGTGCGCCCCCGTCATCAAAGCAGGGGGTTTGGGCGACGTAGTTTATGGGTTGAGTCGGGAGTTGCAGAATTCCGGTAACGCCGTCGAGATTATTCTGCCCAAGTATGACTGCATGAGGTACGACCACATTTGGGGGCTGCACGATGCCTATCGGGATTTGGCGGTGCCCTGGTACGGCGGCGAAATCCTTTGCGATGTGTACTGCGGCTGGGTGCACGGGGTGTTGTGTTTTTTCATCGAACCTCGATCGCAAGATAACTTTTTTAACCGAGGCTATTATTACGGTGGCAACGATGACAATATGCGGTTTGCATTTTTTAGCAAAGCTGCTTTGGAATTTTTGCTCAGAAGCAACAAGCGCCCGGATGTGATTCACTGTCACGACTGGCAAACTGGCTTGATTCCAGTCATGCTGTTTGAAATTTACAAATACAATTGGATGGAAAATCAGCGAGTCTGCTATACCATTCACAATTTCAAACATCAAGGTATGGGCGGCAGCGAGGTTTTGCAAGCAACGGGTTTGAATCGAGATGATTATTATTTTCAGTACGATCGCCTGCAAGATAATTTTAACCCCTTTGCCATCAATTTTATGAAAGGTGGCATTGTGTACTCGAACTTTGTGACGACGGTTTCGCCGCACCACGCTTGGGAAGCTCATGTCGGCGAGTTCGGCTACGGTTTGGGCCACACTTTGCATTTATATCAAGACAAATTTCGCGGGGTGCTCAACGGCATCGATTACGACGTGTGGAATCCCGAGAGCGATCGCTATATTCCGCAACACTACACTGCGGAGGATTTGGCAGGAAAAGCCGAAACTAAAACAGCTTTGCGCGATCGGCTGTTAATGCGCGATGCTGACAAGCCTCTGATTACCTTTATCGGTCGTTTGGACGACCAAAAAGGCGTTCACCTCGTCCACCATGCAATTTATTACTGTCTGAGCAAAGGCGCGCAATTCGTACTTTTGGGTTCGGCGACGGAAGCGGGAATTAACGCGCATTTTCAGCACGAAAAATGGGTTTTAAATGACAATCCTGACTGCCATTTAGAACTGGGTTTTAATGAGGAACTGTCGCACTTAATTTACGCGGGTGCGGATATGATTGTGGTGCCGAGCAATTACGAACCCTGCGGGCTGACTCAGATGATCGGGTTGCGGTACGGTACGGTGCCTGTGGTGCGGGGCGTGGGCGGTTTGGTGAATACGGTGTTCGATCGCGATTACGACACCAACCACTTACCGGAAGAGCGCAACGGCTACGTATTTCACCAAACGGACTACTGCGCTTTAGAGTCGGCGCTCGATCGGGCGATCGGATTGTGGTATGACTACCATGATGACTTTGAAAAACTCATGATTCAAGGGATGAATTGCGATAATTCGTGGAAATATCCAGCTAAAGACTATGTGGAAATTTACGAACTAATTCGACACAAATAAGTTAGTCAGTAGTCATTAGTCATTAGTCATTGGTCATTGGTAATTAGTCATTGGGAGAGCATCTCACTTTTGCAAAAAAGCAATTTCTTTACAGTGCGAGCGTCCCCGCTCGCGATCTATAATCGCTCGCGGGGACGCTCGCACTATAAAATCAAAACATCAAAACTGAGATGCTCCCGTCATTGGTCATTGGTCATTGGTCATTGGTCAGTAGTCAGTAGTCATTGGTCATGGGTAATTGGTAATTGGTAATGGGTAATTGGTCAACTGCCAACTGCCAACTGCCAACTGCCAACTGTCAACTGTCAACTGTCAACTGTCAACTGTCAACAGAGATAATGTTTTGGGTGAAAAGGCGGGGGCGGAAAGTACGAATGTAGCTTGTAGGGTTTTCTTGCCTGTCGGTGCGAAGTGCGATCGCACAAGATAGAAGTATAGAAATTAAACGGCTGGTGTTCGCCCGCCCTACACAAAATGAACTCACAACAACTAGAACAACAAGTAACAATCCTCCAAGACGAAACAGCCGCCTCCGGAAATTCAGCCAACCCAACAGTTGAAACTCCTTTATTCACCTCAGAGTTCGTAACAGAGGAAAAAGTTAGAGTGGAAGAATTTAAGATTAGCGCCGACAGTTTAATTGGTAAAGTCAAAGAATTAATTGAGCAAGGAAAACTCCGCCGCCTCGCGATCAAAAACTCAGAAGGGCGGATTTTAGCAGACATTCCGCTGATGGCGGGATTGGTAGGCGGCGTTGCAGGGAGTGTAGTCTTTCCAATTGCTGCTGTATTGGCAACAGTTGGGGCAGTTGTCGCTCATTTGACTGTGGTTATCGAGCGAAAAGAGTAATAGGTACGTAGTTGCGCTTCAGCGCTCTTAGGATCGGAAATTAAATAATTTACACAAATTTGTGGGATGGGCTCGGGTGGCCCATCCCACGAACCATCAAACTGTAAGTTATAGCGATTCTCAAAAAGATTTGCGGACGTTGTTGGGCTTGGGCCCTCTTAGTGGAACTGGTTATGTAACCTGTCAATCGTACCTCATCTTTTTGATAAAGGCTATATTTAATTCTCAGTCCTTACATATATAATAAGAAAGAGCGCTGAAGCGCAACAACATACCAGAGTTATAAAAGGTACGTAGTTGCGCTTTAAAAGAGCGCTGAAGCGCAACTACATACGAATGCACCCGTAATTTTTATTATTTTATTTGAGAATATTTGGTTTCCGGGAATTATCTTGCATCCGGTTATATTAAACCTGTTTATTCTCGTCTTGCGTAGATCGGAAAGTTCATTCAGTCGGGAATATAATTCCCAGAATTATTGTTGGCTCGGCACGAGTTGTATTTGTGTTAGAGTACAAATTCTAGTTGTGCGATCGCGCGATTTCTCGCATCTTCGATGCAGTCGATCGCACTTTTGGCAAAAACTTGGCTTTTGGCAACAAATCGGCGATCGTTCAAATGGTCGTAAGCTTCCCAATTACCGCTAACTTCGCGATCGTGCCACAGAAACCAGCCGCGGTAGATTTCCCCGCTATCAATATCATCGCACAGCACCAGCCAATCATCACCCGTGAGAGCGCTGTTATCTAAGGCTACCAATTCAACCCACGCTAATGCAGTGCAGGCATCGATCGCATCAGCATCAACGGAGTTAGATTCTGTAGTGGTAGATTGTGGCGAGCAAAGTGTAGACTTCATAAATTCTCCTGAATGAAATAAATGGATTTATGCTATTTATGCAACTGATGGGGGACAGGAATTGGAAAAATGGTATTCTGATGAATTTGCGGTTGGTCAAATTTACCAGCGGCCGATGCTTCTGTTAAATTATTAAGTGTATTAATTGTCACAATTGAAGCAGTTCCTAAGGCGGCCATTGCCAATCGGTGTAGAATTTTGTTCATGGTGATGCTCCTGGGTTTTCCTTGATGTATCTACTCTAAAAAAAATCAGTGGTTGCTCGCAGGGGAGATTGGGGAGTTAAGATTTTTTTTTCTTTTCAAATATATTCACAGGTTGAAGCCGTTATCAGGACAGAGTTTGAGAAAGTCGATCGCCTAAAAACCCTCTACAAGTAAAATTCCTTAAATTCCGGCGGGCTGACTATCTCCCTTAAAATCGCTTAAAATAGGAACTTAAGGCGTTAAAGTTCCTAGATTCCTTCCCATTTCAGTGCAACAGAAGTGCTCAAGTCAAAACGCGATCGCGGTCGAATTCTCACAGCCCCTGGCTTAAAGAAACTTAATGAGGCGCTCCAAGAATGGTCTGACCGATATAACATTAGAGGTACTCTGACGGAAATCGAGGCCGAGTCGGGCGTTGGCGCGGATACTGTCAGCAAAATTAAGCAGGGTAGAGAAGGTGCGGATCTCAGCAAACTGCGACAGTTGTTCGCGGCGTTTGAGTTGACTCTGACAAATGGCGACCATCGATCGGCTAAACTAGACGATGCCGAAGATGTCGCTGAGTCGGACAATTTGCCCGCGGCAAGGGAAACAGCCCGCAGCAACAGAAGTGTTAAAGTATTTGTGAGTTATCGCAGCGCCGAACCCGATCGCGAATTGGGAAAACAGTTAGAAACGGCCTTAAGTGCGATCGGTCATACAGTCTTCACAGCCGAAAATAACATTAGATTGGGAGATAATTGGTTCGATCGCATAAACTACTTCCTCAAAGAATGCGATTATTTGCTATTGCTATTGCCGCCAACAGTCAGCCAAAGCGAACTGCTAACATATCAAGTCCAGCAAGCCAAAGAACTGCAAGACTCTCGCCCTGACAAGAAACCAATAATTTTACCGATTCGCGTCGGTTTTCCCTTAAACGTGCCTCTAAACCACGATTTGCGGGGCTATCTGTACCGAATCGAACAGAGGGAATGGCAAAAGGACGGCGACACTCCAATTCTGATCGAAGAAGTGTTGAAATTGCTAGCAGAAACTCCCGCACCAGTCAAAGAACAACCGGAAGATTTAACACCAAACCAAGTATTAGAAATTAGCAGCGACGAAATACCTCTACCCAGCGCCGAACCGGAATTACCCGGAGGACAAGTCGATGTCGCTTCTCAATTTTATGTAGAACGCCCGCCCATCGAAGAACGTTGCTATCAAACTATTTTGCAGCCCAGCGCGTTAATTAGAATTAAAGCGCCGAGACAAATGGGCAAAACATCCTTGATGGCAAGAATTTTGCATCACGGAACCCGTCAAGGTTATTGTACAGTGCCACTAACTTTTCAGTTAGTAGATAAAAGTGTATTCGCCAACTTAGATAAATTCTTAAAATGGTTTTGCGCTTACGTCGGACGCGAATTGCACTTAGCCAATCAACTAGACGATTATTGGGACGATATTTTTGGCAGCAAAGTCAACTGCAAAGATTACTTTGAGAAATACATCTTACCCCAAATCGATAGTCCTCTAATTTTAGGATTAGACGAGATCGATCGCGTTTTCCAATATCCCGACATAGCCGAAGACTTTTTAGGACTGCTGCGGGCGTGGCACGAAGAATCGAAGCGGCGGGATATCTGGAAAAAACTGCGATTAATCGTAGTACATTCCACCGAAGTTTACATCCCGATGAACATCAATCAATCGCCCTTCAACGTCGGCTTACCCGTAGACTTGCCCGAATTCAACGCTGGGCAAATCCAAGACTTAGCAGCGCGGCACAATTTAAGTTGGTCAGATGCCGAAGTTGAGCAACTTACGGCAATAGTCGGCGGTCATCCGTATTTAGTACGAGTTGCACTATATCACATTTCGCGAGGTGATTTGACTATTGATGAATTAAAAGAAAGTGCGATCGCCGATGCGGGAATTTACAGCGATCACTTGCGCCGCCAACTGTGGAATTTAGAAGAATATCCAGAGTTAGCTGCGGGGATGAGAGAGATTGCGGCGGCGGATTCTGGGGTGCAATTAAAGGCGATTCAGGCGTTCAAGTTGGACAGTTTGGGGTTGGTAAAGTTGCAGGGAAACGAGTGCGTGCCGAGGTGCGAGTTGTACCGGCAATATTTTCGATCGCACTTGAGCGCGATCGGGTAAAATATTGAGCGATTAGGTATCATATAATTCCAGATATTGTAGATACTGTCTTGAGCTGTCAAGGGGTAGCAAGTAAATAATTGGGATCGAAAGGCTTTTGGGACTTTAAAATACCAAAAGCCAAATGCACCAATTTCCGCATCAAAGCGCCAATCACCTGCATTTTGACCTGGACACGACCCAATAATCGCTCAGTCATAGCTTTGAGTAAGGGATTACAACGCATCGCCACCACAGCAGGCATATACAAAGCCTTTCGCAGTCGGACATTTCCGGTACAAGATAAACGAGTTTTGCCATGTACAGAAGTTCCTGAGCTACGCTCACAGGGAGTTAAACCTGCATAGGCTGCCAGTTGACGAGCATTCTTATAA
>NZ_JAEQCF010000125.1:0-11237 GCF_020738625.1 Microcoleus sp. PH2017_09_SFU_O_A | reverse complement strand
GCCACAAGCTTGAGGGTCTAGAGGGATATTTGAATGTCCCACTGTCGCCCTTTTGGGTGGGCCCGAATCCCCGTCGCTTTAGCCCTGGGGAGGTTCAAAACCGCCAATCTTACAAAAAAAGCTCGCAGCCCCCAGACTAAAGTCTGGGGATGCAAGGGTATAGCAGCAAAATTGACAGAAATTCTAGTTAAAAACCACAATTGTGTACAGAAGGGCACACATCACCAACAATGGGTGGTGTCACAATTGCGGCTAATCCTACAATGCCATCCGTTTTTCAGCAGTTCCGCAGCACGCATTCCTGTTCGTGTCGGCGATCTCTGGAATAGGGCAAACCTAATTCAACCGGGCGCACAATGCCAAAATCAGTTAATAAACCATTAAAACACCATTCGCAATCTCTAAAAAGATTCCAGCAATCACACCGTTGCTTTACCGTATCACTAGCCGTTGAGCAGCAATGCCAACTGAACCTCCCTTGCCCTAGGCCCGGACTTCTGTAAACTGGGAAATAGTTTCACACATACTTGAGTCAGGTGCGACCTGTCTCACTCAAAAGATGAACTTGCCCGCTGTCCTAGCTTAGACTAACCCTTACACTTAAGCTTCTGTAAAGGTCTATGAATCCTCCTGCATCTTCCACAAATTACTCTTCTCTGGACAACGTGATAGATGTCACTCCTATCAGCAGTGAAAATAATCAACCCTACTCTACCCCTACGCCTTCTCCCTCTCCCGAACCCGTGGTTGCTCCTGCCCCTACCAGCAGCAGTGCAATTATCCCGCGCCAAGGAGTCACAAACATTCTTGCTCACCTAAATAAGGAAAGTTCCGTAGCAGCAGTTAAGGAAGTAGAAGAAAAACTTAAGGTTGTCAATCAAACCCTGGGAATGCTCGATAACATCCTGGAGAGCGAGGGATTTGACGCTATCCTCAACGATATGTTGCAGTCGATTACCCTCAAAACAGGGGAATTGCTCAATGCCGATCGCACTACGATATTTTTATTAGACGACGACAAAAATGAACTCTGGGCAAAAGTTGCCAAAGACGAAAATGGCAAAAGCATAGAAATCAGAGTTCCCGCCCACGTGGGCATCGCCGGAGAAGTAGCCACCGAGAAAAAAGTGGTTAACATCCCTTACGATTTTTACAACGATTCGCGATCGGCTAACGCCAAAAAAGTTGAAGAAAAAACGGGCTACCGCACTTATACAATGCTGGCAATGCCCCTGCTAAAGGAAGAAACAAACGAGTTAGTAGCAGTCGTTCAACTGATTAATAAACTAAAACCCGATCACCAAAATCACGCTAGTTTAGATCGACAAATCGACAGGGCTGGATTCACGGAAGAAGACGAACGAGTTTTCAATGAATTTGCTCCCTCAATTCGCCTAATTCTAGAATCCTCCAAATCTTTCTACGCAGCAACTCAGAGACAGCGGGCCGCCACGGCGCTGATGAATGCCGTAAACGCTCTTTCTAAGAGCAGTCTCGACTTAGAAGATACCCTCAAAAGGGTCATGGATCAGGCCAAAGAACTCATGAATGCCGATCGCAGCACCCTCTGGCTGATCGACGAAGATAAAGATGAACTGTGGACGAAACTTCCCAACAAAGAAGGCACACTTACAGAAATTCGCATACCCAGAACAGCCGGTTTTGCAGGAATCGTCGCCCAATCCAGCGAACACCTGCTGATTTCCTTTGACGTGTACGACGACCCCCGCGCCAAAACTTCGCGAGATACCGACCAAAAAACAGGCTACCGCACTTGCAGTATGCTGTGTATGCCAGTGTTTAACTCCGACAACAAATTGATTGGAGTTACGCAGTTAGTCAACAAAAAACGACAAGGAGAATTCCCGCCCTACAACCCGGCAGATTGGCCTCAGGCCCCCGAACAGTGGAAAGCGAGTTTCAATAAAAACGACCTGGACTTTATGCAGTCGTTTAACATCCAAGCAGGAGTGGCCCTGCAAAATGCCAAACTGTTTGCAGAAGTCAAACAGCAAGAACAAAGACAAAAAGATATGCTGCACGCCCTGACTAACGGCGTGATTTCTACAGATAAAAAAGGCAATATAGTTGCGACAAATCCCAGCGCCCAAAAATTACTCGGTGTCAGCGAGGCAGAATTAGCAGAAGGCCAATCTTTGCGCGAGTTAATTAAGTTAGAAAAAGGCGATTTTGCCAAGTGGTTCGATGCGTCTTTGTCTCCAGAAGACGATAACGATCGCCAGCAGTATTACCCCGATCAAGTTTTGCTCTCCTGTGAAGGAAAATCGCAGAGTATCAATCTCTCGATCAACTCAATGACCGATGCTACCGATCCCAACAAAGTCAACGGCGCGTTAGTCGTCATGGAAGATATTAGCAGCGCCAAGCAAGTCAAAAACTTGATGTACCGTTACATGACCCCAGAAGTAGCCGAAGCACTGTTAGCTTCAGGGGATACAGGATTGGGCGGCAAGCGCAAGGAAGTTTCGGTGCTGTTCTCAGATATTCGCAGCTATACCACACTTACGGAAAAATTGCAAGCTGAAGAAGTGGTGGTGATGCTCAACAAGTATTTTGAAGTGATGGTAGATGTCGTATTCGAGTACGGAGGCACTCTCGACAAATACATCGGCGACGCTCTGATGGCAGTTTTCGGCTCTCCGGCGCCCCTAGAAGATCATGCTTGGTGCGCGATGCAAACGGCAGTGAAAATGCGAGCAGAACTCGATAAATTCAATCTCGATCGTATAGCTAATGGTGAGTTGCCCATCAGTATTGGTATGGGCATACATTCCGATCAAGTTGTCAGTGGCAACATTGGCTCAAGTAAACGCATGGAATTGACTTCTATAGGAGATGGCGTCAACCTCGCCTCTCGCTTAGAAGGCGCCAGCAAGCAGTACGGAACTGACTTAATTATTAGTGACAATACCTACAAGCATTATCACGAGAGAGTCTACGTGCGGGAACTCGACTTCATTACCGTCAAAGGCAAAAGCGAACCAGTTATCATTTACGAACTCGTCGGCATCAAAGAAGGATACTCGCCCATTGGCAAGTCACTAACCGAAAAACAGCAACAAGTTGTAGAACATTATAATAAGGGTCGCGAACATTACAAGACGCCAGTCACTCACAGACTATCTGACAGTGAGGTGAAAAATATCTTAGATGATGTCGCCCAAATGCCGGAGACAGAAATCAAAAAACTTTCCTACAGTGTCGAGGAACAGTTGGAATACGAACTAAAGAAGTTGTTATATCAACTCAAAAAGCTGTCAGAGTACGATCCCAAAAATCTGTCTGAAGCAGATAAACTAATCGTGCTGTTGCAGCCAGAAATCCAACTGTTGAAATTGGAAGGTCTCAAAAACCTCTCGGAAGATGAAGCCAAAATGTTGCTGCAAGCCAAAATCAAGCAGCTATCAGCAGACGATATTCAATCGTTGCAAGAGGGCGAGGTTAAAAAACTGTTGGAAGCAGACATCTTAGAACCATCAAATCCTAAAATTAAAAGGCTGAAACCCGCACAGATCAGGCAGCTATTGCAGGCTAAAATTAAAATTAAAGCCTCCGAGACAGTGATAGAAATGTTAGAGGAGGAATTTGAAAATCTGGGACTCGATCGCGTGAAAAAACTCCTCAGCGAGTTTAAGAAAGTCTTAGAACCAAAAGCCAAGCAAGCTTTTAGAGACGCAGAACGCGAATTTAACCTTGTTCTGGACATTGAACCCAAAAACAAGGCAGCTAAACTGCACGTCGATCGCTGCGGGTTATATAAGCTCAGCCCTCCCGACGTACTAAACTGGGACGGCGTATGGAATCTCAAAGAAAAATAGCAGCGGTACCCGGTGCGGAGGGGGCGATCGCGATCGGGAGTGCACCTCCCCTCCAATCAATTAACCTTAATATCCTGTTGGGGCAATTTTAAATCAGCTCCAGCAGGTATGATTGTTAGATAACCGGACTTGGGATCGCTTGCCTCGCCACCGCCAGATACCCGCATTGTGCGGTGTTTGGCGACAACAAACACAGCACTTCTACCTTCAGAAGAGCTTCCAAAAAAAATTAGGACTTGCGCCAGCATTACCCAGTTTTTAAGAAAAATCTGGGGCAAAGGCGACCTAACATCCACTCAAAAACCGGGTTTTTTACCCCGCGCCCGTAAGTCTTAATAACTTTGGCGCCTCCTAAAAGCAGCTTGCTTTCAGCAGAAAGCTAACGTTCTAGTCTTAGATATAGAAAACTACTAGCATCAGTTATGGATAATTGGAATTCGCAATCGGGAGATATTGAGTCGGTAGATCAGGTTTACCAACTATTGCTAGAGATTGCCCGCAGCTCGCTGTCAGATATCCCCAGAATCCCCGAAAACATCACTCAAAAGTCTCTTCCCCTGCTCCAAAAATTACAAAGCATTCAGCAAAGACCACAGGGACAAGGGTTTAAATCTGATTGGTTTTCGGTAAACGATCTCGAATGGGTGGCTCAAGTCCGCCAACTGCTCGAAGAACTGACCCGCCAGTCTTTGTCGGAACGGCCCAAAATGCCAGAAAACATGGCGGGCAGAGCTTTGAGTCTCGCAGATAAGGCACAAAGCATCAAAGAAACCATAGAAAATGCAGCCTCCAGCCCAAAAGATGAAGATGATAACTCGTTTCAGTCTCCAGAGACGCTGCTGAATTTATTGCACCAGAGTTTAAAAACTCAGCGGGCAAAAAGCTACCAACCAGACGCTCCCGAATGGCACCAACTCATGACCATGCTAGATGTAGTGCAGTCAATTTACAAGCAAATTCAACGTTAAATTTAAGCTTGAATCAGGGGCATTTTTATGGTGTTTAAAGGCGCTGGTTCTTTGGCAAAAAAAAGTTTTTTGCCGTAGCAATGTCGGACAAGGCATCGTGCGGCGTTCGTACTCCAAAACAATCACTCTGAGCTCGCTAGGAGGAAACGGCATTGCCGTTTCCCTAGCCCGATCGCTCCTAGGGAAACTGGACGTGCCGTTTCCTGAGTGTGGGTAATATTAATTGCGATACCACCAGGTTCGATCTAAATCGCTTAAACAAGTGCAGACAATTGCAGCTTGGCCAGCTAAGCTGGGTTCAATCGCTTCAGTGGCAGGTGAACATGAGCGGACAAAACATCGGGGATTTGTTAGGAGAAATATTAGAAAATCGGTATAAGTGCTCACGGCGACTAGGCAAGCAAGCCGGACGGCAAACATTACTAGCCCGCGACTTAAAAACCCAACAGCAAGTAGTAGTCAAACTCCTGTCATTCAGCAGCGATTTCAACTGGGAAGACTTGAAACTGTTCCAGCGAGAAGTCGAAACCTTAAAATCCCTATCCCATCCTGCAATTCCCCAATATCTCGACTCCTTTGAAATCGACACACCCAGCCGCAAAGGATTCGCCCTAGTTCAGACTTATATCGAAGCCAAATCCCTCCAAGAGTATCTCTCAGACGGCCGCACCTTCAGCGAAAATGAGGTCAAACAATTAGCCACAGCATTACTAGACATCCTCGGATACCTGCACCAGCGACAGCCGCCGGTGATTCACCGCGACATTAAACCCAGCAATATTTTGCTCAAAAATCGATCGGGCAATAGCGTCGGTGAAGTCTACCTAGTCGATTTTGGTGCTGTTCAAACCCTAGCCACGCAACAGGGAAAAACCGTCACCGTTGTCGGAACTTATGGTTATATGCCGCCCGAACAATTTGGCGGGAGAGCAGTTCCAGCTTCCGATTTGTACGGCTTGGGAGCAACATTAATCGCCTTAATTACCAAGCAGCATCCAGCCGATTTGCCACAGCAAGATTTGCGGATTGAATTCGAGCAATTCACGGAATTAAGTCCCGGTTTTAGCAATTGGCTGAAGTGGATGACGCATCCCAGTTTAGAACGCCGTCCCGCCTCAGTTCAGATTGCCAAAGAAGTTCTGGAAAAACCGCAGCAAATAGATAAATATTCCCGGCCAGTGAGACAGGGGAAAATTGTGAGTACCGACGAATTGTTCTGGAATGCGATCGAGGTCGGAATTTCGACAGGAACTAAAGCTATAGGAGCTTGTGCAGTAATAATTTTAAGCATCATTGCGATGGGGTTTTGGGAGCAAATTTTTATCGGAGGATTCTGGAGCGTTCTTTTCGCCTTGCCTCTGGCGTTAGCGAATGGAATAATCGCAGCAATTGTGACGTGCTTTTGGTTTTCCCCCCTAACTAATCCCAAACTTCACCGACAGGTTTTAAATGCAATTAGTATCGTGACATTTACCTCGGCGACCAGTATTTTCTTGTGGCCGATGATGGAGGATTGGAAGGATGAAGGGACGTGGAATATTATTAATGATGGAGAGCTTTCCATGTCTGAAATTAGCTTTATACTTGCAATATCGCTAATTGTAGGACTGTCAATGGGGACAGCTAGCAAGTCTATTGCCCGGTGGTATCAAAAAGCAAGCGGACTATAATCTAAAATTTACAGGAATTAGGCACTCTGACTTCTAGAAACCGGGTTTTTACGAAAATACGCGTTGTAACCGCCAGACTCGCTAAAAAAACCGATTTCTGAACCCCGACGCTCGCTTCAAATTAAAATAAAGGTCAACACGGTTAACTTAAGAGATGACAAGAGGGAAAACTCATGAAAAATAGATACTGTGATTGCTTCGTTCCTCGCAATGACCATCTTAAGTGAACCGTATTGAAATAAAGGTAATAAAACATGACTGGTAAAATATTAGCAGAAAGCTATGAAGTGCAGCGAATACTGGGAAAACAAACCGGTCGCCAAACGCTGCTGGCTCGCGATTTACAAACTCAAGAATTAGTTGTCATCAAACAGCTCTTCCTCGGTAGCGATTTTGAATGGCAAGACCTCAAGCTATTTGAAAGGGAAGCGGAAACTTTAAAAGCACTTTCTCACCCAGGAATTCCTCGGCACCTCGATTACCTGGAAATTGACGAACCAGACAGTAAAAGCTTTGCCTTGGTACAGACTTATGTAGAGGGAAAAACTTTAGAAGAACATTTGCGCTGCGGGCGTACTTTTAGCGAAAGTGAGGTGAAAGAATTAGCTAAATTGCTGTTAGCAATTTTGATGTATTTGCACGAGCAAAATCCGCCTGTTATTCACCGCGATATTAAACCAAGCAATATCTTACTACACAGCAGATCCGGCCATAGTGTCGGACAAGTTTATTTAGTTGATTTTGGTTCGGTGCAGAACCAAGCTGCAAAGTTTGGCGGCACAATTACAGTAGTCGGAACTTACGGATATATGGCGCCGGAACAATTTGGCGGGCGATCGGTTCCGGCTTCTGACCTTTACGGTTTAGGTGGAACTTTAATTTATTTGGTAACGGGCTTGCATCCCATGGAAATATCGCAGCAGGATTTGAAAATTCAATTTGCCGATCGCGCGAAGCACCTCAATCCTAATTTGATTCATTGGCTGGAGTGGATGACCGAACCGAGCTTGGAAAAACGGTTATCTTCGGCTGATAAAGCATTCCGATCGCTCGACGAAAATCCCTGTGCTATCAACAAAATCAAAAAAAATCCTCTTGTAGTGCAACCGCCAGAAAGCGATATTAAACTCACAAAAAATTCGGAGTTTATAGAAATTATAATTCCACCTAAGGAAGTCGATTTTAGTTTGATTGCCTGGTTCTCGGCTGCGGTTGCTGCAAATATCCTTTTAAGGATAGGTGGTTCCAATTACCTATCGGTAATCAATAATTTATTAAGGAATTCGTTGATTATGCTATCAGGAAGTTTACTAGCTGCTGTAGTAGTAACACTTCTCTCTGCATTATTTCGGGAATTGCGTGTTAGAATAGATCGGCATCAAATCTCCTATACCAGCAATCTTCTAGGGCTGAAATGGAATTATCCACGATCGATGTCCAGACAGGAGATTTGTCAATTGGAAATTAGGCAATACAATTCCAACATTTATCAGATGCTTATTCAAGCTGGCAAGCAAAAATATCAACTAGGAGAAAACCAGGGACTAAGTGAATCAGAAATCACATGGTTAGCAACAGAACTAAGCCAGTGGTTGGGATTGAAAATTAAAAAAACTTTGACAGAGGGGAAAAATAATATCTGGTTCTGAAAATATCTCGATCGCCCAAACAAACCATTCCCCTCTCAAACTGTGGGATGGGCGTCCCGCCCGTCCAATCTATTGTTCGTGGGATGTCCCGCCCGTCCGCTGTATCTTCTCGCACTCCCCCGCTTTGTATCCAGCTTTATGCAGCATCGATCCCGATCGCCCGTAAAATGCTATGAAAGGGATTTGGCAAGTAGCACTCATCCCCGATCATCTGTTAAGTTGGAGATATTATTGTGGACTTATCGCTAATTCCGGCACAGCCGAAACCAGGACTGCTTAACGTCCTGATCGAAATTACCGCCGGTAGCAAAAACAAATACGAGTTTGATAAAGAGATGCAAGCCTTTGCACTCGATCGCGTGCTCTATGCCTCAGTGCAATACCCTTGCGACTATGGCTTCATACCCAACACCTTAGCCGATGACGGTGACCCCCTCGACGGCATGGTGATGATGGACGAGCCCACATTTCCAGGGTGCATCATCGCGGCCCGTCCGATCGGAATGCTGGAAATGATCGACGGAGGCGACAGAGATGAAAAACTGCTGTGCGTTCCCGACAAAGACCCCCGTTACGCTCACTATAAGTCCCTCAAAGACGTAGCCCCACACCGCTTGGACGAAATAGCCGAATTTTTTAGAACCTACAAAAATTTGGAGAAAAAAGTGACCGAAATTCTGGGTTGGCAAGATGTCGATCTAGTAATGCCGTTAGTCGAAAAGTGCATCGCAGCCGATCGCAAATAGGTTCCAAGCGCCTGCATCCTCGACTGCAACCCGAGTAACAATTCAGGAAGCCGAACTTAATGCAACCGATCCGCGTCTAGGACGTGCAGTCGAGGAGGGGGTGGCTAGAATGTAAAATCATTGGTGAATCCCCAGTCACCGGAACGGAATTCCTCAAACCGCCACCCCCGGCACAATCTTGAAAAAAATCCTAGTCATAGAGTAAGATTAAGCGCAAATTCTCAGCAAGCGGGCGAATGCGTTCTACTTTTGAGGAAAATTTACCCGAACACTGACATCAACGCTATCTTAATCTCAGGACAGTTCCGCACGCCGGGCAGCCCACAGGGTGCAAAAATGGTCTCTAAAGCGTGATATCTGTTACAGCAACCGATCGCGCACGGGTTGAGGCTTCTAACAACCCAAGTGTTCGGTAAGTCTGATTTCCGGGTTTGGTACTCGGATAGTTTTCTATAAAGCGTTTTATAGTACGGATTGCTAAAAACTAAACACTAAAAACTAAACACTAAGATCTCAACTCCCAAGTTCCTGCGCCCAAACCTAAAAAAGATGCCAGATTCCGCACCCTCTCAAACCACTCCAGAGCCTTCCGATCAGAAAGCCAGTATGGAAAATAGTCCTTTGACCGAGTTTGTCGTTCAGTTTTGGGGCGTGCGGGGCAGCATCGCCACCCCCGGCAGCAAAACAATTCGCTACGGAGGTAATACCTCTTGCGTAGAAATGCGCTTGGGGAAAAAACGCCTGATTTTTGATGGTGGCACCGGTCTGCGAGTTCTGGGCCTCAACCTGCTGCGACAAATGCCGGTCGAAGCCCATATGTTTTTCAGCCACACTCACTGGGATCACATTCAAGGATTTCCATTCTTTACTCCTGCCTTTATCCCGGGGAACTGCTTTCACATTTACGGAGCGATCGCCCCCAACGGCACTACAATCAAACAGCGTCTTGCCGATCAAATGCACCACCCCAATTTTCCAGTCCCCATCCAGGTGATGCAGTCAGACCTCAAATTTAACGATTTGACCCCAGGGGATATTCTCGAACTCGACGATGTGAAAGTCGAAACGGCATTGCTCAATCACCCGAATACCGCGATCGGGTATCGAGTCACCTGGGAGGGACACACGGCCGTCTACTGCACCGATACAGAGCATTTTCCCGATCGGCTGGACGAAAATGTAGTACACCTAGCTCGCGACGCAGACGTGCTGATTTACGACGCCAACTACACCAACGAAGAGTATTACGACTTCAAAAACCCAAAAGTCGGCTGGGGACACTCAACTTGGCAAGCCGGAGTAGAAATAGCGAAAGCTGCGGGAGTCAAAAAGATCGTGATGTTTCACCACGATCCCGGTCACGACGACAATTTTCTCGATCGCGTCGAAGCAGACGTGCAGGCAGCATTCGCCAATAGCTGCTTGGCCCGCGAAGGCATGAGCATACCAGTAATCTAGAAAACCCATCCATGCGGGCTGGGAAAAAACTCCTCCAGACCGCAGAAATTAGCAGCCAGAACGCAGAAACAGAATGAATCACGAAACTCCCCCCAAGTATCGCTCTCGTGGCTTGCGGGGGCTTTACTCAACATTGCTGGTGTTGATAATTGTCTGCTGTACAGGAGGCGGATGGGTGGCAGCCCAGACTGCGAACTCCAACACTCCAGCGCGACTTGCTCAAGTGTCTGCTATTGAAGATAATGGCACTGTCGATCGCATCCCCGAACGCTACCAACTCGGACAGCAACTCTACCTAGAAAACTGCGCCACCTGTCACATCGGCTTACCCCCGCAAGTATTGCCAACAGAAACCTGGCGCCGCTTGTTGCAAGATTCCCAACACTACGGACAAACCTTGAAACTCCTAGTAGACCCGCCCCGGCTGCTAGTGTGGAACTACCTGCAAACTTTTTCCCGTCCCGAAGCCAAAGACGAAGAACTAGCTTACCGAGTCGCCACCTCTCGCTACTTCAAAGCTTTGCACCCCAGAGTCAAGCTGGCGCAACCAGCAAATATCAGCAGTTGCGTTACTTGTCACCCAGGTGTGTCTAAATACAATTTCCGCCAGCTTACCCCTGAGTGGGAAAATTCCCCGTAAGGAATCTTAAGTTCTTGATTGAGGAAAATCAGAATTCAAGTCTGAGCGATCGAACTACTGAAAAAGCAGGACTGAAGTCCTTACTACAAACCTTATAAAATCTGTTCGTAGTGAGGACTTTTGTTCTCGGAAAAAGCAGGACTGAAGTCCTCACTACAAACCTTGTAAAATCTGTGAGGACTTTAGTCCTCGGGGTGCATCTGGCGCAAGGAAGAGGGCGAAGCATGACCGCATATAAGTTATTAGTTATCATCTCCTATTGTCTGC
>NZ_JAEQCF010000014.1:0-63911 GCF_020738625.1 Microcoleus sp. PH2017_09_SFU_O_A | reverse complement strand
ACAAGGGTATGGCTTTTCTAATTTTGATAATTTTAGAAATCGCGTATTAGCTTGTTTCTTGCATTAGATAAAATTATCACCATAAGTTCTGGAGAGCCAGAATCCTTACCTTTCATACTGCGATTAGCTGTGAGCAAAATCATCTTATTTTCTTGAGCAAGCCGCCAAACTACTCTATCATCGCTATTGATGGGTAATTCCATTTGTGCAAAGGTGACAAAACGAATTGGGATGATATCAAGCCAACCTTGATTAGCAATAGAACCAAAGAAAATTATGGCGTGTCCGTTGAGATTATGATCTATCAAAAAAATCATGCTTTAGCCTCACGTTTTGCCTTAGCCGCTCGAAGTTTTTCCCAAGCCACTTCCGTTCCTGGTTTTGGTGGTTGCGCCGCAATTCGAGCAATCAGATCGCGATTTTTTTCTTCGTAGTATAGTCGCAGTTCCTCAGCTTCCTTAAGAACAATTTGATACTCGGCTTCAACATCAGCGCGATTTGCCTCAATATAAGCTAAAGCTGCGTTAATTTGTTCTTCTGTAAGGTCAAATAATCCTCTGATAAACTTAGGCGGATATTGAGCCGTCACATAGTCCATGATGTCGTAGATAGTGATGCGCGTACCTGCGATGGACAGTCCTCTTTCTGTACGGATAATCGCTGTTTGTTCGTTCGATAGGGTTGTCATTTTTATAGCCTCCTAGAAGTTATTTTTATATTGGTCGAAAACTCTGCACAAAATTCAGCCAGCGATCGACTTTATTGCCAGTAATGTCTAAAATAGGGATAGAACGAGTCCTTGATATTGGCCGCCCAGCCTCCTCCTGAGAATATTCGATCGCACTACGCTCTCGTTTGCCTAAACCGTAAGTGTTCGCAATATCTCCAGCCAACTGACAGGTGATTCGGAATGTCCCCATGCTAATTCTGCCATTTCCTGCCCTGTACTCCCAATCTCTAAAGCCAGCCCTAGGTATCTCCTGGCAATCAGCATAGGTCACCTCAAACATCTTAGCAATATGCACGTCATAGAGGCGCAACTGACCCCCATAGGCAGATTTTGTGGTGTCCGTCTCTGATACCGTAAGGGTATAGGTTCCTTCCCCGTGTTGCAGTCTCATCGGAAGCTTTGTCTGGGCGATCGCCCCCGGTATCCCCTGAATGACGGTGACAGATCCCCAACTCATCGTAATAGCGGTTAAGCTGGTGAGGAATAATTCTTTGGTGCTTCTCATTTATCTCTTAAATATAGCCTACTTGTAGCATATATTTAATTTTACTATGACTGTAATTTTTAAGAATAATTTTACCGTTCTACCTAAATTTTATCTATTGAACCAACTGCCAAACTATAGGATCGTAACTATTGATGGGCAGATTTATTTCGTCAAAGGCGATCGGCTCGCTCAGCACTGAAATTGGACATCAAGAAATAATCAAACCAGGAGTGAGCCGTTGGTCAGACGCCGCTCCAAATATGCAATTTAAATGCAGAATTGTTTGCCAGCCAACGCTACTTGAATTTATCCTCAAACAAGCAACGCTGCTAACAGATTTTTTACCAGAAATAATTGGTTGAAAGCCTCTCACGAGTGAGGGAGAAATTAAAATCAGACTATTCATTACTCCAATCCTCGGACTTAAGGGTAGAAGTCGCTCTCAAACTGTCAACTGTCAACTGTCAACTGTCAACTGTTGAACACTTCCCCGCCTGAAGACACCTGGTGTTCGTGGTACTTTCTGTAACTTACGCTTTTAGGCTAAGTTAGAATGGCAAATTTCTACCAGTCTTCAAAACCATGCCATCAGCAGTACCAGTTAAGATCGTAATCACAACCCCAACCCCAACCAGCCCGGGTACCAGACCCGGAGGCTCTGCTACCGCTCGCAATGGCACCAGCGGCCCTGACTCCCTCAGCGGTACTGCCGGCGCTGACTTGATCTTCGGTTTGGGAGGCGCTGACAGCATTTTAGGTTTGGGGGGAGACGATAGCCTCTACGGCGGTGACGGCGACGACTCAATACAGGGCGACGCTGGTAATGATTTGCTGTTCGGCGGTGCAGCCCGCGACAGCGTTTTGGGCGGCGCGGGCGACGATACTTTCTACGGGGGGAAAGGTGCTGACTCGGTAAGCGGGGATGATGGCAATGATTTGCTGTTTGGCAACCAAGACAACGATACTTTGTTGGGCGGCGCGGGCAATGATACGTTTTTTGGCGGTGCCGGCGATGACTCGCTGTTTGGTGGCCTGGGCGATGATTGTTTGTCGGGCGATCGCGGCAGAGATACTTTAACTGGTGGCGCAGGGAATGATACTTTTTCGATCGGGCGATCGGCAGATGGCGATGTGATTACCGATTTTACTGTTGGTACGGATAAAATTCGCTTGAGAGCCGACCTCACTTTTGCCGAACTCACCATTTCTGCTGGGCCCGGAACCGTGCCGAGTACAATTGTTCAGTTTACAAGTACCAAGGAAACTCTGGCTACTGTATTGGGAGTTACTATCTCTCGGACGGACTTTATTTTTTAATTGGGAATGGGGATTGGTAATTGGTAATTGGTAATTGGTAATTGGTAATTGGGCTTGCAGGTTCTTTTGAGTTTTAAGTTTCAATATTTAACTTTTTAACTCAAAACCGGGAAGCGTTGCGACCAACAAAGTAATCTCAAAACTTTTCTTTTTCCTTCTTTCTTGTTCCTTGTTCCATTTTCCCTCGAATCGATTTTCATTAAATCCGTTACATCTGAGATCTTGCACCAATGTCGATAAGCCCTTGAGGAACAGGCAAGATGCCTGTTCCACCAGAAAAATCATCTTTTGTGGAACAGGCATCTTGCCTGTTCTTGAGAATGGTACAAGATGTGAGTTACATCCGTTATACAATCCCTTGCCGAACTTCCTTCTTCCTTCTTACTAATGACTATTGACGGTTTTCTCAATCTCAACAAACCTGCGGGCATGACATCTCACGACTGCGTGGGGCGAGTGCGCCGAATATTGACACTCAAACGAGTGGGGCACGGAGGAACTCTCGATCCGGCTGTGACTGGCGTTTTGCCGATCGCCCTGGGAAGAGCAACCAGACTGCTGCAATTCCTCCAACACCACAAAGCTTACCGAGGTACGATTCGGTTTGGCTTAACTACCGCTACGGACGATTTAGAAGGAGAAATCCTGAATTCTAAACCTGTCCCGGAGTTGAGTTTAGAACAAGTGCAAGCTGCACTGCCGAATTTTATCGGCAAAATAGAACAATTTCCGCCGAGTTTTAGTGCGGTTCAGGTGGGAGGAAAACGGCTTTATGAGTTAGCTAGAAAAGGCGAAACTGTGGAAGTTGCGGCTAGGAATGTTGAGGTGTTTCGGCTGGATATCTTGGATTGGCGGCCCGGCGATTTTCCAGAATTGGATTTGTCGATCGCCTGCGGGGCGGGTACTTACATTCGGGCGATCGCCCGGGACTTGGGCGCACTCTTGAATGCCGGCGGTACTTTGGCTGGTTTGACTCGCACCGAAAGCAGCGGTTTCTCGATCGACCAAAGTCTCACGTTTGAAGAATTAGAAGTGCAATTGCAGGAGAATACATTCAGCCCGATTTTGCCATCGGCGGTTTTGAGACACTTAGGTGCGATCGTCCTTTCTCCTGAATATACCAAACGCTGGTTTCAAGGACAGCGCCTCCCCATTCCCGAAATGGTGATCGCAGCAGAGGAAACTCTGAACAATTCCCCCGAAAACCCAATACCCGAACCTCCCTATCCCTTGCAGGTTTACGACCCTGATGGTAATTTTTTAGGTATTGGTCAAGTAGCAAACTCCGAAACAAGTACCATATTGTCTCCTCAAATTGTCTTTTAGCTATCCAAGAGGTAAAAATGAAAATAGGTATAATTGGCGCGGGAAATGTTGGCGGAACTCTCGGACGCATTTTAACAGCAAAAGGTCACTCCATTGTATTTGGCGTCAGAGATCCGCAGAGTGCAAAAGTGCAGTCTGCTGTGGAAGCTACAGGAGGAAATGCGCGAGCCGCTAGCGTTGGGGAAGCTGCAAGTCACGGTCAAGTTTCGATCTTAGCTACGCGTTGGAATGGCACGCAAGAGGCGATCGCACAAGCCGGAGATTTGACTGGCAAAATTATCATTGACGCAACTAACCCGATCGAGATGACACCCGCTGGACTTGCTGCTGGACTGACAATCGGATACACTACCTCCGCAGGCGAAGAAATTGCCAAATGGGCGATCGGAGCGCAAGTTGTGAAAGCGTTTAACAACATTGGCGCAAGCTGTGCGTGAAAACTTGCAGTTCGGTTCGCAAACAGCAACTGCTTTTATTTGCGGAGACAATGCAGATGCGAAGAAAATTGTCACCAATCTTGCGGAAGATATCGGATTTGAAGTTGTAGATGCAGGGACACTCAAACAAGCTAGATTGTTGGAACCTTTGGGGATGCTGTGGATTAACCTAGCTTTCAGCGGTATGGGACAAGATTTTGCGATTAATTTAATCAAGCGTTGAGGTCAAGATTGTGAAAGTATTGCTAATCGGATTAATTCGAGGCTACAAAATGGGGATTTCTCCTTATTTGCCTAACGCCTGTAGATTTCAGCCCACTTGTTCCCAATACGCGATCGAAGCCATAGAAAGATTTGGGGCGGCCCGCGGCGGAGCGATCGCAGTTAAGCGCATTTTGCGCTGTCATCCTTTTCATCCAGGGGGTTACGATCCCGTACCTCCCAAAGATAGTCATTAGTCATTAGTCATTAGTCATTAGTCATGTTTTGCTGTCCCCGCCGAGCGAACGTCCAACGTCCAACGTCATGTTTTGCCAGCGTCTCCCCCGAGCGAACGTCCAACGTCATTAGTTATTAGTCAACTGTCAACGCATCCTTATAGCTAAAACTCCCGAGGGGAATCATACCTTTTTGAGATTTGAGATTTAAGATTTCGGAATACCGGATCAATTAAGGATTTCGATCGCACTTATAGTTGCATTATTTTGGAGAAATTGTATGAATACCCGATCGGGTTAAACTCGCATCAGGTAGTGTGTTTTTTTGAACACAATTCAGTAATATTACTGTTTTTTTCCCAAACTCAGCAGCGATATAATAGGGAAAACAGGAGTACAGGGGATGCGAGTTGATATGTCTGCTACCGCAATCGGGTACAAAATGCTGTCTCATACTTTGGCAGTCCTCAGCCAGAAACAAGCAACGGGAAAACTGCTATTAGAGCAAGGTGAGCAACAGTGGCAACTATACTTTTTTCAGGGTAGTTTGGTTTATGCCACAGGAGGAGCGCACAGAGCGAGGCGCTGGTACAGGGCTATTGGACAACACTGTCGCAACTTTCAAGTGGATCTTAGAGATCTCGAAGCTCGGGAACTGTGGGAATATCAACTGATTCAGCAAGGGCTAGCGGCCAGCGAAATGAGTTTGCAACAAGCTAAGGCGATCGTCCACAGCAGCGTTTCCGAAGTATTCTTTGCTCTGATCGGTCAATCGGGTTTGCGTCGGGAGTGGCGTCCGTCGGAAAAATATTTTTCTAAAGTAATCTCTTCTTTGCTGCTGTCTGTAACGGAAGTAGAACAAATTATGTACTCTACAGAACTAATTTGGCAGAAGTGGAAAGGCATGGGTTTGTGGCTGGTAGAACCAGAACAAGCACCCCTTTTAAAAGCGTCTGCCCAGTTGCAGGAAAATCGATTTAGTTCTAACTCTTTGATAGCTTTGGCTAACGTATTTAACGGCGAGAATACTCTTTGGGATATTGCATTGAAGAAAAAGCAGTGCGTGACAGTCGCAACTCGCGCTTTAGTTAATTACATGAAGCAGGGTTTAGTAAATTTCCGCACAGTACCAGACTTACCGTCGCCTATAGAACAGTGGCGCCTTGCTGCGTCGATGGCTGGGCAGGTTCGCCCTTTGATTGCCTGTATCGATGACAGTCCGACAGTATGCGAATTTTTACAGCAAATTTTATTGCCGGCGGGGTATCGAGTTCTAAAAATTCAAGATCCGATGGATGGAGTGGGCATCATTGCCAAACAAAAGCCTGCTTTAATTTTTATGGACGTGGTAATGCCGAAGACAAACGGCTTTGCTTTGTGTAATTTTTTGCGACAAACACCGAGTTTTCGGGAAACTCCGATCGTGTTTTTGACTGGTAAAGACAGTATAATCGATCGCACGCGAGCCAAACTTACAGGTGCTTCCGATTTTTTGAGCAAGCCGCCCAATCCGGAACAGGTTTTGCAAATAGCTCAGAAGTATTTAAAGGTAAAAGGCGATCGCAACCCTTTAGGAATTCGCCCCCACGATTTACTGAATTCGCGCCAACTTACTTTGGCAAATTCTTGAACCAAATTTATGCTCAAAAAGCATCGCTTATCCGGTGCGTCAGTCTCTGGCGCACCTTAGACGTATTATAATAAAGACGCAACTAGATTTGATAAATAAATCTTTGAGGCGCGAGTGTATAATTTTTCTGGATTTCACAGCCAGGGATTTTAGTAAATCCGCCCAGCCTGTATAGATTCTAATGCTTCGGACTTGATATTCATGATGAGCGATCGAACTCCGCAGGTAAGCGTGGTGATTCCGGCTTACAACTGTGCTGCTTACGTCGGCCAAGCCGTAGATAGCGTGCTGCACCAAACCTATACTGACTGGGAAATTATTGTAGTAGACGACGGTTCCCGAGACGACACCAAATTAGTTTTAGAGCAATATGGCGATCGCATTCGCTACATTTACCAACAAAATCAAGGAGTTTCCATTGCCCGAAATCGCGGCATCGAACTAGCGCAAGGAGAATTCATCGCCTTTCTCGATGCAGATGACTACTTTTTACCCGAGAAATTAGCAGCACAAATTGCTGTATTCAGAGCGCAACCAAATCTAGGAATAGTCCACAGCGGCTGGCGTCAAGTCAACAGCATAGGCGAACCTATCAAAGATGTCAAACCCTGGGAAAACGTCCCTAAATTAGACTTAGAAATGTGGCTGCGGTGGAAACCAGTATTGCCCAGCGCGATGATGTTTCGCCGCCATTGGTTAGAGCGAGCGGGCGGTTTCGATCCTCGATTTCCACCAGCCGAAGATACAGATTTAGCGCTGCGTTTAGCCTTAATGGGATGCGAAACAGAGTGGCTGCGACAAATAACAGTTTGCTACCGCCAGCACGAACAAAGTGCCATGTACAAAGGTTTACCGCAGGCTAAATCCTTGGCGGCGGTAATGGACAATTTTTTTGCGCGGCCCGAAGTGCCGGATAAAATACGTTTGTTGGAAAAGCAAATCAAGTACAGTACGTTGGTTTGGATTGCTTGGTATTTGCACCGCACCGGTCATCCTGTTGAGATGGCAGAATTTTTGCAGCGTTCTTGGAATTATACGCCTTATTTGCCAGTGGAAACAGTAATTAATTGGGCGGAGTGTTTTACGGAATTTTCGCAGGATACTGGCAATGAATTGGATGCAGATTTATTAACTCAATCTCCCGAATGGCAGCAGTTAATGCAGTGGACAATTCTCAGCAGCCATACTACAATAGGTTTGTAGTGAGGACTTTAGTCCTTCTTTCCGAGGACTAAAGTCCTCACTACGAACCTTTTTGTTACCAATTCCACCTCAGATTGGTAAATAAGGTTTTTTTAACGAACCGCGAAGACGCGAAGGACACGAAGAAAGAGAAGAGAAAAAGTGCTAAAGTTTTTTGGCAATATGAAATGCTGAAATATAGGAAGCTTTGATGATATTTTCGCAGTTTTTTGCTAACGCTTCCCGCAAACTTGCCAACAAAGAATTTTTCGTGCCATCGTCTAGCGCGATGTACTCTGAGTAAGTCTGCAAAAGATTCAGATAATCCTCAATGCTGTAGGTAATTTCACATACTAACTGTTCGTAAATTAAATCCTCGTACAGGCCTGAGTCGATGATATTTTGTCCGAGTTCTTTGATACTTTCTGCTTGATTGGCTCTTTCTTTGGCATGATATACTGCTAGAGACGGAGCTTGATTTTGATAAACTTCATCCAAAACTCGGTAAACTTCATCTTCTGGCAAAACTCCGGCATTCCAGAGCAAAATCAATGAACCTTTATCTTTTAATACGGCGGCCGTTTTTTGATAGCGAATCTCCGGTGACACCCAATGAAAAGAAGTCGCCGCCAGTACAGCATTGAATTTATCAGCTTCTAATTCCCACTCTTCCAAAGTTTGATTTTTAATTTCTACAGATGGATAAGTTGCACAGTTTTGTTGTGCTAGCTGACAAGCTGGCTGACTGGGTTCGAGACAAAGCATTGCAAAACCTAATTCCGCAAACGGAACAGTGGCTATTCCGGGGCCACATCCGATTTCAAGAATGTTGGCATTTGAGGGGAGTTCGGCTAATTCAACAACGCGATTAATTAGTTGTTGAGGATAGCGCGGTCTAGTTTTGTGGTAGAAACCTGCGATTTGGCTGTACCAATTTTTTCGCTGTTCGTAACTGTAGGTGGCGATATATTCGCTATACCAATCTTGGGGTTTTTCTGATTTATTTGCCATTGTTAAATCTTTCTTTTCTCTTCTCCTCTCTTCCTTCGCGTCCTTTGCGTCTTCGCGGTTCGTTCAAACTACTTATATTAAAATGCGAGATTATCCTTCAGTTTCAGCTTCTGTAAAAATTGGCGGTCACAGTTCACAAATTGGCAATTCCCAACCAGGAAAAAGTTCTGATACCGTCAAAATATCTCCATTACCCAGAACAGTTGATTATTCTTTAGCAGAAAAGGAGTTGCCGCAGCTACAGCTTTGGGCTGCATTGGGATTGTGGAATCGGAAACCTCCGCCCATCAAGTCTTCTGAATAATCTAAGGTGAGCTCGTTGAGATATTTTAAGTGCTGGGGGTCGATCGCAACTTGAACTCCCTCGGACTCGCAGAGAGTGTCTTCTGGGACGGGTGCATCGTCAAATGCCATTGTATAAGACAAACCGGAACAGCCGCTCGATTCCACGCCCAGACGAAACAAAGCATTCGGGTTCGGATACTTTGACTTGAGGCGCTTTACTTCTGTCGCTGCTGTTTTGCTTAGATGAATCATTAATTTTATTTGGTTACTGGTTACTGGTTATTGGTTACTGGTTATTGGTTACTGGTTACTGATTGGTGCGAATAACAAATAACAAATAACAAATAACAAATAACCAGTTTATAGGTTATTTAGCCTTAGATTCTGTCCGCGCATAATCGTCTTGAAAGCGCACAATATCATCTTCTCCGAGATATTCACCATTCTGCACTTCAATTAAAACCAGGGGAATCACTCCCGGATTTTCCAGACGGTGAGAAATACACTGTGGAACATAGGTAGACTGATTTGTAAATAGAACTTCTTCGGTTTCGCCACAAGTAACTTTTGCAGTACCGGAAACTACGATCCAGTGTTCGCTGCGGTGGTGGTGCATTTGCAGGCTGAGGCGGTGTCCCGGCTTGACTTCGATCCGCTTAATTTTGTATCCCGGGCCTTCTTCAAGTGTTGTAAAAGAACCCCACGGGCGTGATTCTGTAGCGGAAATTCCGTTGGGTGCAGCAGATGCGAGCAGAGTTAATGTTTGAGAAAGTTCTTGAGTTTGAACCATGATTTTTTACTCCTTCGGGATTGCTTGTTGAAGCCTTTAGTAAACGATGTTGGTTTTTGAGGTGAGCTAATTAGTTGTTAAAATCGAACCTCACCTGCGCGGAAGGGTTAGCGAACTGTACATTTTACTGTGAAATCTGCTCTTCCCGATCGACCAGCCTTAACAACCATAGCAAAATCACTATATTAGTTGTCACCTGTGATGGGTGCGATCGGCCAAATCTACATCAAATCTTCATCTGGGAGTGCTGATTCTTTATTTAATGGGAACATTTTATAAGATTTATGGTTGTTTTGGATTTTTTTAACCGCAGAGGGCGCAGAGGGCGCAGAGGAAGAGCGGATGTAGCGATTTGATCCTATCACTGTTCAGCTCCCGATCGTGTCCAGCTTCATTCGGCGCGATCGCAGCTTGAATATCCTCTAGATGTGAGTCGCTATCACAATTACTCATCTCTCTTCTCTTCCTCTGCGCTCTCTGTGGCCTCTGCGGTTAAAAAAATCCAAATATCTAATTTATCAATTAATTACCAACAAACTGTTTTTTACTTATTTATGAACAGGCAAGATGCCTATTGCTGACAATGGCGTAACATCTCAGCTTTAACTATTTTTTCACCGTCACTCGATCGCACAAGCTTTGATTTTTTAGTGGATCTACCCAATGCAGTATATCCACATATAATACATGATACTAGGTCAGGGTAAGCGCACCTCAAACGCAGTTGCCATCTAGATTGTAGGACTGCTACTTTGAGAGAGTTCAGGAAGCGCTGCGACTAATACCTTCACCATATAGAACTCATTTGACATCTTTTCTTGACCGATAAGGCTTGCAAGTAAGCCGTTTGGTATAACTCAATAAACTGTTGACGATAGCTGCGTAACCAACTCTAGCAAAACAGCCAAAATTCATAGATCGCAAGGCTTGCAGTTATAGCAATAGATCTCAAATGAGTTCTATGAGGCTTTGTAGATCTTAAGACCTACAAGTAGGCAAAGCCAATTGATAGTTCTGGCGTTTATGTACCCTTAACTGTCGTTTTTTTAGGGTGCATTTATTATGTTGATTAACTAAGTTTTTTCGTAATTGCTCACCCCCCCTACGGACAAAAGTAAAATCTCTGAAACCCTTTGTAGGCAAGTATTGCAAAGTTTGAACACAATTATTTCATTTTTCAGTTTCGATCGCTAAAACCCTCATTCTGTCCTTGATTTTATTGAAGAAGAAGCTTTTTGCTTAAAATTCACAATCTGAAACTGTCTCGCTTGAGGCAGTTTCAGGGGAGGGAGGGTAGTTGAGCAATTACAATTCATGTTACGATCGTCCAGATTTGCTATTAAACTTAGCAAAGCCTTTTAGCACTAGCGTTTGTAACCATTTGTGTCTGAAACCCAGAAGCCCTCTCGTTCCCTAGCAGGGATTGCCGGTATTGTCGCAGTCGCCACTCTGATTAGCAAAGTCTTCGGATTGGTGCGCCAAATTGCGATCGCAGCAGCCTTTGGAGTCGGTGTCGCCGTCGATGCCTACAACTACGCCTACGTCATCCCCGGTTTCCTATTTATTTTGCTCGGAGGCATTAACGGGCCGTTTCACAGCGCGATCGTCAGCGTTTTAGCCCGCCGCGACAAAAAAGAAGCTGCACCCTTAGTCGAGACAATCACCACATTAGTTGGCGGCATATTGCTGTTGGTAACAATCGCTTTAATTATTTTTGCAGATCAGGCGATCGATTTAGTAGCACCCGGGTTAAATAGAACAGCAGAAGGTTTAGAAATCAAAGCAATAGCCGTCCAACAATTTCGGATTATGGCGCCGATGGCATTGCTTTCAGGCTTAATCGGCATTGGTTTCGGCACACTCAACGCCGCCGATATGTACTGGCTTCCTTCGATCAGCCCTTTATTTTCCAGCGTTGCACTTGTCGGCGGTTTAGGAATTCTCGCGCTACAACTCGGAGAAAAAATTACTCAGCCACAATACGCACTAATCGGTGGCTTAGTATTAGCTTGGGGAACTTTAGCAGGAGCAGTTTTGCAGTGGTTAGTGCAACTGGCGGCGCAGTGGCGCGCGGGATTGGGAAAATTGCGTTTGCGGTTTAATTTTAAACGCCCCGGAGTGCAAGAAGTAGTTAAGGTGATGGTTCCTGCTACCTTATCCTCGGGAATGCTGCAAATTAACGTTTATACTGACTTGTTTTTCGCATCCTACATCCCTCAAGCTGCATCTGCCATGGGCTACAGCGGCTTGTTGGTAATGACTCCTTTAGGCATTATTTCTAATGTAATTTTAGTACCATTTTTGCCAATATTTTCTCGCCTTGCCGAACCCAAAGACTGGCCGGAATTAAAAGATAAAATTCGTCAAGCTTTAATTTTGACTGCGCTGACAATGATGCCCTTAAGCGCTTTAATGGTGACACTGGCTACACCCATCGTCCGCATTGTTTACGAACGCGGTGCTTTTAATCTGTCAGCCTCGCAGTTTGTCATACCGATATTGATGGCTTACGGTATTGGAATGTTTGTGTATTTGGGCCGCGACGTTTTGGTACGGGTATTTTATGCCTTGGGAGACGGGGAAACCCCTTTTCGTGTCAGTATTATCAATATCTTTTTAAATGGGCTGCTGGATTATTTGTTAGTAGGAGCTTTCGGCGCGCCCGGATTAGTTTTGGCGACGGTGGGAGTGAATCTAGTTTCGATGATTATGTTTTTGTACTTATTAGATAAAAAGCTGGGTGGCTTGCCTTGGGGGGAGTGGAGTTTGCCTTTTTTGGGGTTAGCTTGTGGTAGTTCTCTAACTGCTTTCGTGTCCTTGGCTACTCTGCAAGGCTGTCAAAGAGTTTTGGGTACTGAAGGTTTGGTAATTCAATTAGTGCAGTTGAGTGTGGCGAGTTTGGCAGGGTTGGGAGTTTTTGCCATTTTTGTGCATCAGATGAAGTTGCCGGAAGTTGAGATGTTTGTCGATCGCATTCGCGGCCGTTTTGGTAGATAATATAGTTTCTGTTGGCATCTGAATCATGTTTTAGGAGCGTCCCACTGCCCCAGAGAATAATCTAAAAAGTCTCGACAGACAGACAAGACTTCCTGATTGACGAGGTTGACTTGCTAGCAACCCAAAGCCTCGTGAATGTTGCCGTAGTCGTTAATGGTATACTCTATTTGCAGCATCAAGCGCGGTTTCTCAGTTGGCTGCGTTCCTCTGTGAAAGCAAAGGGGATTTTCTACAAACCCAAAACCAGCTTTGCCACAGACATTCACCACATTTTCAGCGCCGTAATATTCAACAATCTTTTCGTCATCGATGTCTGCACAGCGCGTACTTATAAGCTGGTGCATCAACTTTTTGCCTTTGTGAGTTCCAGAAACATAAGTGTGCGGCCCGCTGAACATATCGACATCGGTAAGGTAGAAAAAAAACTTAATGAACCGATAGTCGTCTAAATCGTAGTGAAATACTTGGGCTGCCTTGCGTTGCTGGATGTGGTTTTCTGCTGGAACTGGGAAACTCCACGATATTTCGCTGCCCATGTGTACTGGTTCGGCACCCAGAAATTTAGCTGCAATAGCCAGTATGCCGGGGTCTTTTTCCAGTTCTTTCAGGGTTGAAGACTGGTTTCCGTTACTCATATAGCTGCAAACGCGGGCATTTTTGGGTAAGTCCGCACCTACTTTTTCTGTTCCTTTGTAGTGGTAGGGACGGTTGGCATCTCTGTTAATGTAGCCAACTGTAGAACTGGCAAATTTCAAAAGTTCTTGAACTGTATCTTCGGGTAGCTGAAGATTTTGATAACAACTATCGGTTTCGATCGTAGCAGCGATCGCATCTACATCCAACTTTCCCAGAACTGAAGCATTTTCTTGACTGATAACATGAGATTTAGCTGGACGCTTCAATAACATCGTTGCCCAGTCGCGTACAATCTCGAAACGAGCAAATTTACGCATCAAAAATAGTCGAGGGTTTTGAATCAGACATTGATAGTTTTTGACGAAATAATTGGCAAGCTTGTACCCGAAGCTTTCCGATTTCTGAATCACGCTTGTTGTTGTGTTCATAGTTTGCGGTAGTTTTGTACAAAATTTGTTATTGTAGCTTGCACCTGTGATCTTTTTGTGATTGTAAGCTGTCTTTGTTTGCAAAAAAAAGAGATATAAAAGTTTTAGAGTTTGCCAATACTTTAGCAAACAAACTTTTAGGTCTCAAGACTTACGCATGAACCACAAAAAACATAGAGTTGAGATTGCGATGCACAGCAAAGAATGACAGATATGCGTTTTCTTGCGTAAGTCCTATATTTGTCACTTGCATTGTTCTAACCTGATTGTTTTACGTTGTCAAGTAAAACAGATTTTTTAATTATTGTTGCTCTCGATCGAGTCCATGCTTGAATTCGACTGTCTTGAATGTATTTACGGCTGGTTATTTCGCGATATCTGCTCTTGATACGATCTGAACTTATGTGTTGCTTTGTTTTAAGAAATGTTATCAGAGCGGTTTCAGTGTAGTGCCGTAAAGATATTCAGTGGAGACAAGTCAATGCCTTGTTTTTAAAGGATTTCAGGCGATCGCAAACCTCTATAATTGCGCGAGCAAATTCTGGCAAACCGCTATCTTAAAAAAATGTAAAAATATTGGGTGGCATTCCCGACAAGCCTCCCCATAGCATTTTTGATTGCAAAAATTACGCTGGATGTGACAATTAAATCTCTGGTGTCCGGGGCTATAAGGTGTATTTTTAAACTTCTCCTTCAAATTTAGATCCGCCTTGCATCCCCCTTAAAAAGAGGGACAAAAGAGGATCTTGCTTCACTCTTTTTTAGCTGTCAATTAAGTAAATGAGTATGAAAATATACAAGTATTCAAATAGCGATCGAGACGAAGTGAAGTGAAGTCAAGCAATTGCTCCCTGACACCCATACACATTCTGTTACACCGCACCGATTTATTGGCGCCTACTTACTTAGTCCCATTTTGTTTAATATTTACGATCGCGCCACCGCCCCACCATTCCCTAAATTCACCGCGATCAATAATCAGAAAAATATAAATAATTGTAAATAAGCGAACTCAATCACAGACAGTGCGATCGCACTTTGCTAATTTCCTAGTAATTAAAAGCCTAGGGTGCCATCAGCTACGAGATAGAAGTTGCAAAATGATAGTTTAATTTGCGGTAGCGGTAACAATCTATTTGTCTTAGAAGCCGATGGAGGATTTGATACGATCGCTGATTTTACCGTCAATCGAGATTCGATCGCACTAACCGATGGTTTGAGTGTTAGCCAGTTGGGAATAACTCAAAATACTCAGGGAACTCCGATCGAAAACCTCTTGACAGGGGAGCAGTTAGGTGTGATGGTTGGAGTAAGTGCGAATGCGATTACCCCTGCTAATTTCTGGTTGATTTAGGCAAATAATGAAAAGTGCGATCGCCCTTAAGTCAAATTAAGGGCGATCGCACTTAAATCCCAATCAATAATTGAGATCACATATCCCGTTGAAATTCCTCAAGAACATCCATCAATTGCACTTGACACTGCATCGGAATCAAATCTGCCAGCGGCACTTCCCGCTTACCGCCACCGAGCTTAACTGAAATACCTTGCAAAACTCGTGCAACTTTGTCATCATTTAAACTGCCATCTTCCAGCATCGGGTAAAGTTGTTGGGCAACAACGGTATGCAGGTGGGCATCACGGAGATATAAATGCCACTTGGCAATGTCAATGTAGACATTTTCGCCGATTTGGGCGGCTAAGGATTCGATCGCAACTGTAGTATTAGCCATATCTAAAAAAGCAAATTATTTGTGCTGGATTAAAACAGTTAACAAATCGCCGACAACTCCCTTCAACCAGAATCTTTGGTTAAAGGCGAATAATCGGCGATCGCAAAAATGAAAATCGCGTGGGCCAAAACTACTAGAGCCCATACACCCGTCACTGTAACTGCCCAAGGCCAATCAGCCTTTTGCAAATTTTGAACAAACCACAAACCTGAATTGGAAGCAGAAAAAAGACCGACGTGGATCGCAAAATTCATGCGATCGTCTAATTGACGGTACTCAGGGTCTTTGCGATCGGGTTTGCGGGGCCAACGAGGAGGCATAGTTTTTCACTTGATGTTAGTAGTTCTGTGCCTATTTTAAGCATAAGTGCTACTTTTTGAATTCTGCCTCCCCCCAAGGCCGGAACTTTATCCCTCTAAATTTTGATAGTCTCCCGATTTGCCGCCGCTTTTGCTTACCAGTCGAATCGATTCAATGGCGATCGACTTGGACAACCCCTTAGCCATATCGTACAGAGTCAGCGCTGCAATCGAAACCGCCGTCATCGCCTCCATTTCCACACCAGTTTCGCCCTTAATTTTCACCGTCGCCCGAATTTGATACCCCGGCAACCCAGCATCCGGTATCACCTGCACTTCCACGCTGCTAATGGGCAGAGGGTGACACAGAGGAATCAGATTCGCCGTCTGCTTAGCCGCCATAATTCCAGCCAGCCTTGCAGTGCCCAATACATCGCCTTTCGGCGCATTCCCCGCTTCGATCGCCGCAAACGTCTCCGGCAGCATCCGCACCCGCGCCGCAGCCACAGCTTGGCGCACAGTTGCCACTTTCGCCGAAACATCCACCATTTGGGCTTCCCCGCTGTTGTCGAGGTGAGTTAGCTGCGCGCGATCGGGCAATTTAGAAAAAGTTTCGGAAAGGTCTTGCATTATTTTAGTAAAGGTGTTACTGTTAGATTCTGTGAGAAAAGAACTTAATCAATTTTAGATTAAGTCTGAACTCGACAGGGGCTTGTAGCTTAGTTGGATAGAGTGCATGGCTACGAACCATGAGGTCGGGGGTTCGAATCCCTCCAAGCCCATTATCAAAAGCGACGCATCTTACAGTATTTTGTAGGGTGCGTTTGTTGTTTAAAGTTGCCAAGTGCGATCGACAACAGACAAGATTCCAAAAATAGCTAAGACGGGCTCTCCGGCCCATTCCACAAAACTTTTTTCTTGTGGGATGGGCCGGAGAGCCCGTCCCGAGACGAAGAGAGGAACGAAGCAATCGCAGAGTCTATTTTTCACATCGCTTTTACTATCTTGAGATCTTATCTAAACTGTATCGGACAATAAACAAGATTGCAAAAATAGCTAAGACGGGCTCTCCGGCCCATTCCACAAAACTTTTTTCTTGTGGGATGGGCCGGAGAGCCCGTCCCCATCCTGTCACCTATTCAAAGCATAAACATCTTTGCCACGCCCGATCGCAAATTTAAGCGAATGAGACAAATTCTTGCTACACAAAGTAACAAAAATCAGCAAAGCCAAAGCAGCCAGAACAGCCGCCAAACCAAACATATTCCTGTAGCCAACTTGTTCAGCAACAAAACCCAAAGTCGGGCCAGCAAGCGCAATCCCCAAATCAAACCCACCAATACAAATCGAAAACAAACGACCTCTTTCTTGAGGTTCGCACCTATCCGACATCAGCGTCACCATCATTGGCATAACAGTACCGCCAGCCGTACCTTCAACCAAAGCCGCGATTAAAAAAGCACCGCTGCTGTTAGCAAAATACAACAATAACATAGACACGGCGTAACAGATTAAGCCGCCAGAAATAAACAAGCCGCGGCCGTATTTGTCCGAAGCCCGCCCCGTCACCAACCGCAAACTGAAACTGGCGATAGCCGCCGTAGAATAAAATAATCCCGGATTCAAATTAACCTTAGTTTCTTGGATAAACAAAGGCATAAAAGTGCTCAAAGTTCCGAATACCAAACCAACCAGCAATAGCACCAAAGCCGGAATCCGCACCCGGGGATTCCACAGCATTTGCCAGTATTTTTGGCTGTTTTTGTCCTCAGATAGCGAGTCAGACTTTGTTAACTCAGCGAAATTCGGTTCCACAACTTTGGTGGTAATAAATAAAGCTGTGGTGGCGAAAGCCGCCGACATCGCAAACAAAGCAGGATAACCAATCCCAGCTTGAATAAATCCGCCCATCGCAGGGCCAAATGCCAAACCGATAGGGGCGGCCAAACTCATATAACCAATTAATTCGCCCCGCTTTCCTGGTGGCGACAAATCTGTCACCAAAGCGCTGTAAGCTGTAGTAAAAGCGGCGATACTAATGCCGTGAAAAGCCCGGAGAAACAACAGTAATGGGACAGATTGAGCTAACAGGTAGCCGATAGGGGCAAGTGCAGCGACAGACACGCCTAGCAGCAAAACTTGTTTGCGCCCCCGGCTGTCGGCTATTTTACCCAACTGCGGCCTCGATAGCAAAAGCCCGATCGCAAATGCACCCATCACAAAACCAATTTGCTGCTTGCTACCGCCCACAGATTGAACGTACAGCGGCAAAGTTGGCAGCAGCGAAGCCAAACTACACCAGAATAGCAAGCCTGCGGTGAATAAAGTTACCAAGCTGCGTTTGGGTTGGGGTTCGATGTCCCTAAAAATATTCAAGATGCGAATTCCCTGTAAATTTTCTGATTACCAATTAGCAATTGCCAATTCCCATTACCAATTACCAATTACCAATTACCAATTACCAATTACCAATTACCAATTCAGTAACTTGAGAATTGCCACATTTGTTTCTGTAAACTGTCAACCCTTCGACAAACTCAGCGCAAGCTGTCAACTATCAACTGCAAACTGTCAACTGTCAACTGTCAACTGTCAACTGTCTGTTTTACCAATCAACCTCGGCCCTTTCCTCCACCACGCGCTGATAAACCCATTCGGTTTCCATTGCCAACTTCGGCCAACTAAATCGACGTTCCAAATCCTCATAAGCATTGTCAACCAACCATCGCCCATAACCAGGATTTCTCAGTACCTCCAAAATCCCCCAGGCCAAAGAATCGCGATTGTTAGCCTCAGTAACAACACCAGTTTTTGTATGCTGCACCACCTCCGGTAAGCCACCCGCATTCGACACCACCACAGGTACTCTTGCAGCAAAGCTTTCTAATGCTACAATCCCAAAAGGTTCGTAAAGACTGGGGAAAACCGCGCAGTCAGCCACCGTCTGGAATTTGTCGAGATGTTCCTCAAACATGAAACCCGTAAAATAACACTTATTCCAAATTCCTAAATTCCAAGCCATAACTTTGAGATGGTCTGTATTGCCACCACCAACAATAACAATTTTTGCGTTACCCCCCATTTCCCTAATTACTTGAGGTGCTGCATTGAGAAATACAGCAATGCCTTTTTCGTAGCTAATTCTGCCTACATAATAAACTATTTTTTCGTCGTCTGCTGCAAACTTGCGGCGGAAATCCATCGCGTCAAATTCGTCCCTGCGCGGCTTTTTTTCCGATCTAATTCCGTTGTAAATTACCTCTATTTTGTTCCACGGAGTCGATAGTACAAGTTCGGCTTCCCGCCGCATATAGTCGCTGCAAACAATGACGCGCCAAGCGTTATAAGCGAGGTCGTTTTCCTTGGCGTTAATGTAGCGCTGCCCGTCATTGTGGAGGCCGCTGAAGCGCCCGTATTCGGTGGCGTGGATGGTGGCAATTAGCGGTACTTTAAAGGTATGCTTGAGGGCGATCGCCGCATCTCCCACCAGCCAATCGTGAGCGTGGATCAAATCAAAGGGGCCTTCTTCTAGCATTAGTTTGCCGCCTTGGTGCCCCATGCTTTGGTTGAGGTTCGCCACCCAGTGAAAAAAGTCCTTGGCGTGCCCGACTACTACACGATGCACCTCTATTCCTTCAACCACTTCGTACATCGGCGCGTGACCGAACTCTACTGTAATTAAGTGAATCGAGTGCCCTAGCTTCACCAATTCTGGATACAGTTCCGATACGTGGCGGGCGATACCGCCGACTATTCTGGGAGGAAACTCCCATGCCAATACCAAAATTTTCATCTTTCTCCCCTCCTAAGAATTTATATATCTTAATGTTTATTGTTGACTACTTTATTGTATGATCCACAGCCTAAAATGTTGATCGATCGCAAATCTATGCCCGAGGGCTGACTTTTGGCAGCAACAAGGACGGAAAATTATGCAGAAACCGGGTGTTTGCAGCAATTGCTCTCTGGCCCGGTTTCTGGAATATTTGGCCTAAACCGACAGTTTCGGGCGATCGCCCGCACCCTCAAGATTGCTTCAAAATCGGTTCCAACTCGCGGCGAAAACGATCCCAAGCAGCCACCGATGCAGAATTAGAAGCAGCGCCCTGACGCATTAAAATCGCACCGTCTTCAAAGCCAACAATTCCGTAGTCTCCAGATTTGGACATTCGATCGATCGCTGGCACGATTTGCTGCAACTGTCCGCGTTCCCGGCGAAACGCAGGTTGATACTGCTGCAACTGCCACATATCGGCAATTACATATTCCATCTTCACTGCCTCTCCCGCATCATTCCGCAGTTCAAACATCGGAAACCGGAGAATTTCCCGGCGGCTTGACAAAATCGGCACAATAGTATTCGTTGCAGCCACGCTAGCATTATCAGGAATTTGAGCTAACAGCGGGCGCACTTGAGACACGTGCTGCCACTGTCTGATGAGAGGAACCTGCACCCAAGGATCGATCGCATCGGGCAAAATAAACGAAAAAGTCCGATTAGGATTAGACGTGAAGGTAAAAAATAGTGACAAGCAGATGCAAAACCCCCAAAAGCGGCGAAACTGCGAAGACGAAGGGAAAGGAAACACCGCATTCGGAAAACGCAAAATTGTTTGTTCTCCCCTTTTAATTCTATCTTCTTCCTTTTGACGGCCAGCCCACCACAGGATTGCCCCGTAAAACAGCCCCGGAACCACAGTCATCGCATAGCGAATATTAATTGCCAGCACAGATTCTCCTTTAGCTAAAAATAGCTTTAGCAGCGGGAAACCTGCGATCGTCCAAGATGCGGGCGCTACGGCAGGAACCAAAGCTAACGGCAACCACTGACCAAGTAGGTATCTAATCTTACCAAAAAATGGCGTAAATAGCTCAGTCACCAACCGCCCGGGATTGCTAACCATTCCCCAAATAATTTCAAGAGTCGAAGCTTCATCACCATCAGCATATTGACCGAAGCGCTCCATCATAAACCGCTCGGAAATATCAGCAGAAAACAAAGGCATAATCAGATTTGTCAAAGCAATCATGTAACCAAAACTGAGAATGCACACAGCCAAGCCAGTCAGAGGATAGCGCCGACTCAAAATCATGTAAGCCCCCACCCCAAACAACACAACTCCCCCATCTTCTCGCACGGCTAACATTAAAGTTGCGAGAATCCCAAACAGCGGCCACCAGCGCTTCTCCATCGCCAGCAACAAGCCAAAAACATAAAGCGGAGTTTGGCAAGAATCATGAAAATTACCCAAAGTCGGGCCGATGACGGCGTTAGCTGTGTAATAGCTCACGACAATTGTCGCCGACAGTCGCGGTTCTAGATGGTGTCTGGCGAGAGCGTACAGGACTAAACCAGCCGCCGTAATTAAAGTCACCTGCAACACCGTCAAAGTAACAGGAGAGGGGAACAGCGAGTAAATTGGCAGCCACAGCATCAGCGCTGGGGTGAAATGCTGCCCCAACCGATAGTAAGATACAGACGGGAGCTGATTTTGGTGAACCACGTTAGTGGACAAAGCCGAAGACAGGGAACTCTCAAACAAGTGACCCCGAGTGCCGTTCCAAAAAAGTTGATTGAAAATGCCTTGGTCGTATGTAGCGTAAAAGCTGTAGTAGCGGTGCAGCGTCAGCAGCAGGCACAGCACAAAAAAAGCCGCCGCCACTTGAACCACTACCCGCAGCGACTCATTTTTCTTCCATCTCAAAAATGTCATTGGCCCGCCGTAATGAAATCATCGGACAATAGCATAAATCTAAAGTAAGTATTAAATTAAAGTAGAAGTGAAATAACTCGGCTCGGCAATGGTCAATTATTTTCACCCGATCGAAAAAGTCAACAGCGTCAATCCAACATCCGGCAACGACGACACCGACTGTTCTCCCGAACAGCCGACCAATCCTGCACCGCTTTTACAGCTTTTGCTGTTCGTAGACAAGCGTCCCTCTTCCAGGGAACAGACCAGACACATCCGCAAGTCCCTACAGGCTTTGAAGGCAGAGTGCGACTTTGAGCTTCAAGTCATCGACGTAGGAGAACAGCCGGATTTAGCCGAACACTTTAAACTTGTAGCCACTCCCTCGCTGCTCAAAATTCATCCCGATCCCCGACAAACTCTCGCCGGCAGCAATTTGATCGCCCAACTCGAACATTGGTGGCCCCGCTGGAAGCGTTCTGTAGAAGAATACGCAGCTCAGCAGCAGTCTACCTCGGCTCTGGCTGCCAATCTGGCCGACCCAAAACCCATCTATTCGGTTGCTTGCGCCACCGAACTCGTGCAGCTTGCGGATGAAGTTTTTCGGCTCAAACAGGAAAAAGAACACCTGCAAGAGCAGTTGCAGTTGAAAGACAGGATTATTGCGATGCTGGCTCACGACTTGCGAAATCCCTTAACGGCCGCATCTTTGGCTTTGGAGACTTTGGAGTCAAATCAGAAGGTAAAGGAGGGGCAAAAGTCCCGTTTGACACCGACTCTGGCGGCTCATTTGATGAAACAAGCCCGCCGCCAAATCCGAATTGTCGATCGCATGATTACAGATATCCTGGAAGCAGCCCGGGGTACTAACGCTCAACTCCACATGGAACCCAAAAAAATCGAACTGAGGGCGATTTGTCAAGATGTAATCCTGCAATTTCAAGACAAATTTCAGGCTAAAAGTCTGAACTTAGAAACAGACATTCCCGCAGATTTGCCCTTGGTTTATGCCGATCCCGATCGCATCAAACAAGTCATAGTCAACCTGCTGGACAACGCCAGCAAGTACACGCCAGAGCAAGGAACTGTAAGTATTTCCATACTGCACCGCACTGCTTACAAAGTTCAAGTCAGCATTGGTAACAGCGGGCCGGGAATTCCTGAAGAAGATTGTGCGAGCATTTTTGAAGACAGCTATCGCTTGCAGCGAGATAAATCAACAGACGGTTACGGCATTGGGCTGTCTTTGTGCCAAGGCATCATCCGCGCCCACTACGGTCAAATTTGGGTAGACTCAGTACCCGATCGAGGCAGTTGTTTTCACTTTACCCTGCCTATTCAGAAATAACTGTCAGTTGTTAGTTGTTAGTTGTTAGTTGTTAGTTGTTAGTTGTTAGTTGTTAGTTAACAGTTGTCAGTCGCAAGCAACCGAATTTGATATAGCGGTTCTCAAGCGTGGTGAGGTATGCCCTATGCCCTATGCCCTATGCCCTATGCCCTATGCCCTATGCCCTATGCCCTATGCCCTATGCCCTATGCCCTATGCCCCATTCCCTAAAGTTCAATTTGAACGTAGGGCAGCAATAATCTGTTCGTTTGCCTTGGGAAAAGTAAACTGGTCAATTTCGTCGAGTGTCACCCAGCGAATTTCATCGCATTCGATCGTTTGCGGTTCCCCGCTGATGTAGCGGCAGTGGTGCACGTAAAGCCTAACTGTAAATTTAGTGTAGTCGTGGTCAATTGTAATCAGGCGATCGCCAACTTCTACGACAATCCCCAACTCCTCCATAATTTCCCTTTGTATGCAAGCTTCGATCGTTTCTCCCGGCTCTATTTTACCGCCCGGAAACTCCCAGAAACCGCCGTGCAGTCCGTGTTGTCGGCGCTTGTCAATCAAAATTTCTTGGCGATCGTTCCAGATCGCAGCAACGCCGATAACTTTGTGGGCCACAGGAGAAAGAGACATATTAATTGGGAATTGGGAATTGGGAATTGGGAATTGGTGATTGGTAATTTTGACGCACTGCTAGTTTCGTACTTACCGTTTTTTTAACCGCAACTGTGGGCTGTAACGAAGTATTACGGTGAAACAACCAGCTAGATGGCAACCCGTGCGATCTATTGTAATTAAAAATTAATAATTTAATCATATTATCAATTTTATTAACAAATCACAAGTGACAACTAATACCGTCTCATAAAAGTCTGGCTGCAAACTTTCGTGTTGGGTTTCAATTCAGCAATCTACCCATCCAAAATCCAAAATCCAAAATCTAAAATCTAAAATCTAAAATTTTAAGCCCCCATCTTCCGAAGGGGGCTTGACACTTGTACGATTTAAATGTTAATAATCAACTAATCATCCGAGCCGTGTCTCTCACTAGCTTGGATGGACTTTTCAAAAGTCATTCGCTGTTCGGCATTTTTGAGAAAATAGCCGCTAATCATAGCCGAGGCGAGCAATCTACCCAAATGTTCGCGACTGGTAGTCACTGTCACCCCGAAGTGTTCCGAAGGTAAATTCCCCAAAAGCCCGACAATATTTCGCTCCATTACTTGAAACACTTCGTGAGAAGTCGGCTTAGACAACTGAGAAACAGTGTCGGGAGCCATTGACTGCACGTATTGCCATAATAAATTAGCATTTTCTCCGTCTTCTTCAAAGAATTCAGGGGATTTATTAGATGAGTTGCTCACGAGTACCTCCGTTTCAGAGACAGCTTGTTATTTTAGACGCGGGCGGTTAAATTAAATAACCCTTATCCGATCGCTGCTGCTATTTATTACCAAGTAATTACTAATGTAGCAGGACAGTCGCAGCAACCAAGTGGGTACAACCGAATTAAAGGCGGCGGTTTTTACGATTTTAGATTGGAAAATGGCGATCGCCTGTGTCCCGATCGCCATTCCCATCTAGCTAGCTAGCGAGATAATCGTTAATATCTTGCTTGCGCTTGCGGAGTTTGGTTAAAGCTTCCCGTTCAATTTGACGCACCCGTTCCCGACTGATGTTCAGACGATCGCCTATTTTTGCCAAAGTTAAAGTTTGCCCGTCTTCTAAACCGAACCGCAAAGCAAGGACTTCTCGCTGTTGCTGAGTCAGTTCCGCCATTAGGTGGTCTAAGTCAGTCCGCAGGGAAGCTTGCAGGGCAAAATCTTCTGGAGTAGTACCCGTATCTTCCAACAAATCGCCCAACTCAGTATCTTGATTGTCTCCCACGCGCAAGTCCAGTGAAAGTGGCAGGCGCGCGCGATCGAGATATTCGCGAATTTGCTTGGGAGTCAAATCTAACTCTGACGCCAATTCAGCAGCAGTAGCCGCGCGGCCGAGCTGTTGAGCTAGCAGGCGCTGAGCCTTTTTAATTTTGTTGAGTTTTTCGGTAATGTGGATCGGCAAGCGGATGGTGCGACCTTTTTCGGCGATCGCCCGGGTAATTGCCTGACGAATCCACCAATAAGCATAAGTTGAAAATCTGTAGCCCTTAGTCGGGTCAAATTTTTCTACTCCCCGCTGCATCCCGATCGTACCTTCCTGAATTAGGTCGAGTAAATCTACATTGCGCTTGATATATTTTTTTGCAACAGACACAACCAGGCGCAGGTTAGCTTCCACCATGTGGCGCTTTGCCCTTTCGCCATTGTCGATCGTCCGCTGCAACTGTGCCTCAGACAGCCCGACTGTCTGTGCCCATTCAGCCGCCGTCGGGTCGCGGCCTAACTCTTCGGCTAAAATATTTTTTTCCTGATGCAGTGCGGCTGAGCGCTGTACCTGTTTCCCGAAGAGTATTTCTTGCTCATGGGTCAACAGCGGAACGCGACCGATTTCCCGCAAGTAAGCGCGAACAGAATCTGTATCTGAGGACTTAAGAGTTTTCATGAGCTTTTCCCGCTGAGGATCTGTGCCTCTAAAGGTTTGTCGGATAGCAAACCTCTAGCTTTAGCTGGGAAGGAAAGCGGGCGGGGACTTGCGCTTTCCTTCCATTTAAAGAGGCTTAATTTTATGGTAGCTAGCTGTTACTCCCAGTCAGAACCCTCTCAGGTTAGGTTTTGGTTGGGGGTGCACAATGCTACTTATGTTAAGAATCTTAACATTTGTGAGAGCAGTTGGCTACACTTCTTTACATTTATTTCATGGAAGCCTGCAATGTTGGTACGAGAGTACCCGCAAACAAGCTTTGCAGTTGCATCATGTTAAACAAAATGCGCTAAATCTCAGAGGGGTAGAGGGGTAGAGGGGGAGATGGGGAGATGGGGAGATGGGGGGTAGAGGGAAGAGGGGGAGAGGGGGAGAGGGGGAGATGGGGAGATGGGGAGATGCTTTCGGACAACGCAATTAAAAAATACACTTTAAATGCCCAGCAGCTTTTCAATACCGCCCCAACAGATAATGACTAATGACTAATGACTAATGACTGATGACTAATGACTTCTTTGCCGTTGAGCTTCGTACAAGATGAGGGCTCCGGCGATCGACACATTGAGAGATTCTACGCCGCGGCCGAGGGGGATTTGGATTTGTCGATCGGCTAAACTTCTCAATTCTGGCGACAATCCAGAACCTTCGTTGCCCAAAACGATCAGAGTCGGCACTCGCAAATCAACTTCCCAATAAGTTAAACTGGCGCCGGCAACGGTTGCTAAAATTTGCATCCCGCGATTTTTATACCCGGAGACTTCGGCGGTTAAATCAGGAGTGACTGCTACTGGCAGCTTAAACCAAGCTCCTGCTGAGGCGCGCAGCACCTTGGGATGGTCTAAATCAGCGCTGTCTGAACTCAGCAGCAAGCCGTCGGCATTAGCAGCCGCGGCGGTGCGGACGATCGCCCCCAAGTTGCCGGGATCTTGGATGGTTTCTAAAGCTATACCTAAAGTTGAGATTTCTGCGGGTTGTGTTGCGGTACGGGGTGCGGTGGCGATAATGCCGTCGGGTTGGACTGTAGTGGCGATCGACTCTAAGACTTTGGCACTGACTAATTCTGTGCGATCGGCTAAACCAACAATTTGTTCCCACAATTTCCCATGCTGATCCAGCCATTCGGGAGTGCAGCAAACCGTTGCTAACGGGTATTTGGCCGCGCAAGCTTCTTCGAGCAAATGCGTACCTTCGAGTAAAAATAATTGTTGTTCCCTGCGTCCCTTAGAGCTGTGGAGTTTGCGGATTTCTTTTACTAAGGGGTTTTGAATACTTGTCAGCATTTTCCTAATTCAGCAGAGCGAATGGGGTTATTACCTGTATCGGGTCAACCCCAAACTTTTTTCTGCCTTGGGAATGCGGAACCCGGGACTTGAACCCGGAAGGCTTGCACCACATGAACCTGAATCATGCGCGTCTACCAATTCCGCCAGTTCCGCATTGGTCACGAATTACTACTATCGGGTATGCTCGCCAGTTTGTCAAGTGTTTTGGGAAATATTTTTTTATTCTAGCTGCGAGTAATATCAAGTCCGTTGGCAAAGGAAGAAGAAAGAAAATCTTCCTTCTTCCTTTTTCCCAATTCCCAATTTTATAAAGGCGAAGATGCCCCATGCCCCATGCCCCATGCCCCATGCCCCATGCCCCTTCTGTTATAGTTGTTGTGGCAGATAGTTCTCACCTCGACTACCTATGTCTGAGCCATTAACCCTCGATCCGAGTCAGTTGCCAGATATTAGCAACTTAGTTCTAGAAGACGATACTCCTTTGGACAGCTTCATCAACGAAAAACAGCAGCGATTGCTGACAACGGTTTTATATAGCGGTGGCGATACGGGGATTACCGTTCCCTTTATTGCGGCGGCAAATGTCGGTTTGTTCAGCAGCGTGCGTCAGCCGGGAGTCGCCCCGGATGTTTTTCTGAGTATCAATATTACTGGTGCTGAGGATTGGTGGGAAAGACAAGTGCGATCGTATTTATTTTGGGAATTTGGCAAACCTCCCGAAATTGCGATCGAAATTGTTTCTCCAACTCCAAGTAACGAATTGGGCAGCAAATTAATAGATTACGCTCGAATGCGAATCCCGTATTATGTTGTGTACGATCCGCTACGCGAGTTGAGAGGCAGTACGCTGCGAATCTTTGAATTGCACAATCAATCTTACGTGCCTAAAACTGATGCTTGGTTTCCCGAAGTCGGTTTGGGACTAACTCTGTGGCAAGGTGAATTTGAAAATGTTACTGGTACTTGGTTGCGCTGGTGCTCTGCTGGTGGCGCTTCCATTCCTACAGGCGACGAACTGGCGGTACAAAAAAATACTCAGTTATCTCAAAAAGATGCTCAGTTATCTCAAAAAGATGCTCAGTTATCTCAAAAAGATGCTCAGTTATTGGAGGAACGGGCGCGCACTAAACAAGCATTTATCCAGACGATCGAACTCGGTTTAAGACTGAAATTCGGAGATGAAGGATTGCTGCTGCTTGAGGAAATTTTGGAAATTTCTGATGTGGGTGTTTTGCAGGCGATCGCCTCTGATATGCTCGCAGCCAACAACCTGGACGAAATTCGGCAAATTTATCAATCGTAATCTTACAAGGTTAGTAATCTCATCTCTGTTTATAATTTTAAGTGTTGCTTAATTTGCTGTGAGTTGAGATATTAGCTGGCGTCGAAATTGTTAAATATTGTGGAGTCATAGGTGGCTTACTTACTGCTAATTGCTGATTTTTACCAGAAAGAATTGGTTGAAAGCCCCAAGCTTGCTCTGGAGAAATTATCAGTTCCCTTGTGTTAGTTGCGGGTGCAGAATGTGGGTTGATGGGCCCGGGCGATCGCCCGCCGCGCCGGGGCCCCCTACCTCAACCACCGCCAAAAACTCAGAATTGCCACAAAAATTCAAAATCTCAAACCCAAAACTGCCCAACCCCAGTACGATCGATCTAGTTAGCAAAAAATAAGTAAAAACACTACCGGAGTAAATTATATGGATCTGGTCGTACTCCAGAACTGGCTGGACAACATCTCCTTTGCCATCTTGTTCGCAACAATGCTCATTTACTGGGTGGGTACAGCATTCCCCGGCATTCCCTACCTGTGGGCCTTGGGAACCGCAGGGATGGCTGTCGCCAACCTCTCCATCGCCGCTTTACTCGGTTCTAGGTGGATAGAAGCCGGCTACTTCCCACTCAGCAACCTTTACGAATCCCTATTTTTCTTAGTTTGGGGAATCACCACCATCCACCTAGTCGCGGAAAACATGAGCCGTTCCCGCCTAGTTGGAGCAGCCACATCCCCCGTAGCAATGGCAATATCCGCCTTTGCAGCCCTGACTCTGCCCGACACCATGCAATCGGCAGAGCCCCTAGTACCAGCCCTCAAATCCAACTGGCTGATGATGCACGTTAGCGTCATGATGCTCAGTTACTCAACTTTAATGGTAGGAGCATTGCTGGCGATCGCATTTTTAATCGTCACCCGCGGCCAAAAAATCGAACTCACAGGTAGTTCCTTCGGCACCAACGGCAACCGCAACGGCAACTACCGCCTGCAACGCCCACAAAATCCCGAACCTCAAACCCTCGAAACAGTAGGCGACAGCGCGTTAGCTTTCAGCGAACCGTCTTTCAACTCCAACAATAACGGTTTTGGCGCCACCGCAGTCCTAGAATCAGCAACAATTCAAACCGCATCAACCGCGGCAACTCAAACCTCAGAACTTCTCTCGCCCCAGCGCTTGAATCTAGCAGAAACTCTTGATAACATTAGCTATCGCATCATCGGTTTAGGATTTCCCTTACTAACAATTGGGATTATTGCCGGTGCCGTTTGGGCTAACGAAGCTTGGGGATCTTACTGGAGTTGGGATCCGAAAGAAACTTGGGCGCTGATTACTTGGTTAGTATTTGCAGCCTACCTGCACGCCCGCATCACTCGCGGCTGGCAGGGAAGACGCCCAGCAATTTTAGCCGCCACAGGTTTTGTAGTAGTTTGGATTTGCTATCTAGGCGTCAATCTGTTAGGCAAAGGTTTGCATTCCTACGGTTGGTTTTTCTAATTTCTGAACCACAAATCAGTCCCAGAGAAACAGAATAAATCACCGAATAGGGATTAATATAATCTCCAGTTGTAGGCAGCTATTTCCAGCAAAGTGTGTCAATTTAAGCCTAAAATCCTTTGTATCTATTCCTGTCCTCCCTTCTTAAGGGCTAGGCAAGGTTACAGATAGGTACGTAGTTGGGCTTTAGCCCTCTTTCTTTATACGCATAAAGAGGGCTAAAGCCCAACTACGTACCTTAGACCATTACTACGTTTGATATTAAGTTGACACAAAGGCAATGCCCACTTTGCTAAACTACTGAGACTGTAAAATTTTACTCCCTCTTCCTTCTTCCTTCTTCCTTCTTCCTTCTTCCTTCTTCCTTCTTCCTTCTTCCTTCTTCCTTCATTAAAATGACAATTGATATGGACGATTCACAAATATTTCTCAAAGAAGACGATGTTTTGTCGGCTCCTACCAGCGCTTTGATGTATCAATGTACGTTCAAAGTCAACGAATATATGACCATTCTGAATTCAAGATTGCTAGAAGAAAGATTATTGTCAGATGGCATGGATTGCGAGCTGTTAAGTTCAGGAAAAGGCTGGACACAAGGAAAAGTTAGATTGCGCCTGGAGTTCATTCCCATCGAACCTGAGGTGAAAGAACAAAAAGCTCTTCCCGCCGCACCGGAAGAATCAGACACCGCCCAAAACAACGCCGAAGATAGCTCCGACTCAGAGCAAATTGATACAAATGAGCCATTAGATGTCACGGACTCAACAGAAATAAGTAATGATTTTCCTATTTCTAGGTATCCAGACAGCAACCCCCACAGTCGAGGAATGTGGAGCTAAGCTGCTACTTACAGGGAGGGAAAGCAGGAAGATTTTTAAATTTTAAGTTGAGAGTTTTGAGTTGAGGAGCTTCTAATTGCATCCTTCATACAACTGACAACTAACAACTGATACCAATTAAAAAATCCTTGCTACAACGCTCTTAGGAACGAAAATTTAATAACTTACACAAGTTTGTGGGGTGTCCCGCCCGCTGGCCCTTTTTGGACGGGCGGGACGCCCATCCCACAATAAGTAGTTAAAATTATAAGTTATTTAATTCGCGATCCTTAGTTGAGTTTGTGTAGTCAAATATTGTCGGTGGTGCGTCGCTCGATCGATTTTCTGTCTTTTGTTGGGTAGTATCGATGGCGACACACCCTACGACTACTGACAAGCTGACAACTGACAACTGCTAACTATCAACTGTAATGCCTGAATCTTCCAATTGGACGCGCCTCCACGCTCAACTGCACCGGACACTGCTGCAACGACAAATCTTGCCCTCAAATCAGCGATTGTTAGTAGCAGTATCCGGCGGGCAAGATTCTCTGTGTACGCTCAAATTACTGCTGGATTTGCAGCCCAAATGGGGGTGGAATCTAGCCATTGCTCATTGCGATCACTGCTGGCGTTCTGATTCCCAATCTAATGCAAATCATGTAGAAAATTTAGCTAAAAATTTCGGAATATCCTATTATTTGCAAACAGCCTCGGACATCCCCAAAACCGAAGCAGCGGCCAGAAAGTGGCGGTATCAAGCTTTAACCGAAGTTGCGATCGCCCACAACTACCCCTACATTGTCACAGGCCACACAGCCAGCGATCGCGCGGAAACACTCCTCTACAACCTAATTCGCGGTAGTGGCGCCGACGGACTTTCCTCCCTGACTTGGACGCGCCCCCTTGCCGATTTGCGATTGCCGATTTTAGATTTTAGATTGGGAGATTCTGGCGACAATCCCAATTTCCAAATATCTGCCGATTTGCGATCGCACAATTTAGATCAAACTCCCCAATCAAAAATCCCAAATCCCAAATCTAAAATCTACTTGGTTCGTCCGTTGCTGGAAATCACCCGATCGCAAACAGGTCAATTTTGTCAAGAGCAAAAACTACCAATTTGGGAAGATTCCACTAATCAAGATTTGCAATATGCGCGCAACCGAATTCGATCGCAATTATTGCCTTATTTAGAAACTCATTTCAACCCAAAAACCCAACAAGCCCTCGCCCAAACAGCCGAACTCCTGCGCGCCGATGTCGAATATCTCGAAATTGCAGCCAGTGAATTACTACAGCGAGCCATCTCTCCAACTACAGACAACCCGCAGTTGCAAATTCAACTCCCCGTCAAGTTAAATCGCCCAATTTTACGAGAAGCACCCCTGTCATTGCAACGGCGAGCAATGCGACAGGTATTGCTACAAATATTGCCCTGTGCACCCAGTTTTGACAGCGTAGAAAAACTCACCAGCTTAATCGCAGCGCCCAACCGATCGCAAACCGATCCATTTCCTGGAGGAGCGATCGCCCGAGTTGAAAACCCTTGGATCGCGATCGATATTTAATTTTAGGCGCTTGGCAGAAAACTCGAAAGAGCTTGCCGCAGATCCGAAACAACCCGATCTTGCTGCTCTCCAGTTTGCTGTACGCGATCGAGTTCTCCCCCCACCGCTTCCAGCTTTTGGCGCAGCCCGCTCAAATTGTCCTGCACCGGTTGCAACATTTCTTGATAAACATTCACCCGGCCCCAGAGTTCCGCCACAGCACCTTTCTGGCTGAACAAAGTCTGCTCTAACTGCTTAAGTTCATTGCGTTTCGCTTCACTTTCCCCATTTTGACGGTTGACATTTCCCTCAATTTGAGATATTGACTCCCGCACCTGCTGAATTTCGGTTTCCAGCCGTTGCAATTCTTGGCTTTGCTGCTGGCGTTGAGTATTGAGCTGTGTGACGATCGGCCCCAAATCAATCTGTCCAGGTTCTGTTTTTTGAGGATTAGCAGTACCCAAGCGACGCCACAGCACCGCCTGATGCTGCTTCAAAACATTTTCCCGTTCCTGCAAGCGGAGGCGCTGTCCCACCAAAGTTTCATTCAACATCTGATAACTTTCGAGTTCATCGGCCATTTCATTTTCCAAAGCCATGCGATCGTACTCGGAAGCCGCTTGAATTTTGGCTTGCAACTCCTCGATTGTTTCCCGCTGGAGAGTCAACTCCTCCTCTTGATCGTTAACAAACCGGAACACCTTTTCCAAATCCTCTTGCAGGTGTTGCACCAGCCCCTGTAATTCCTCAACCGGCATCCGCTCCAGAGCAGACACATCTACTACCTGCTCCACAGCCCCAGCACCCGAACCAGACGCCAGCCCGGAGATTTGCTGGTACATAGTCTCAACAGCCTTCACCTGGACAGACATAGACTGAGCCTGCTCCTGCTTAGCGCCGAGGGTACATTGCTGCCCTTTCAGTTGGGCCCGAGCTTGCGCCAAAGCATCTTGGGATTGATACCATTCCTGCCAGCGGCTTTGGAGGCTCTGATTTTGTCGATCGACCTCTTCCTGCTGTTGCTGAGCGTTTGTGCGTTTTTGCTCCAACTGCTGCCAGTGCAAATCCAGAATTGCCTGCTGAGCGCCCACAACACCAAAAGACTGATTCAGTTGTTCCCGAACTCCTTGGGCCGCAGAAATTGCTCCTCCCAGCTTGTTCATCAACTCCTGAATTCTCAATGCCTGCTGCTCGTCAACAACTGCCCCCTGAGGAGCCTGAGACTGCTGGTGAGCCACCTGCTGCTGTTCGCCCCGCAACTGTTCCCAAGCCGTCTCCATCTCCGCGCGGCTGCGATCGACCTCTTCTCGCAGTCGGTTAGCTTCATCTCGAGTATTTTCAATTTCCGAGCGTTGAGCCTCCAGGCGCTCCAACTCCTCCTCCATTTGAGCCAACTGCTCTTCGCGGGCTTGCATTTCCATTTCCCGGCGATTGAGTTCCTGACTCGAAAACGTCAGAGAAGCCTTCCACTGCTCAATTTCCTCTTCCTTATCCTTAAACTTGTCCTGCAAGCGGGAGAAATTTTGCAGAATGCTCACCAACTGGCGGGCAGCCTCCTGAATCCGCTGCACTTGCTTGTTAGCGCTCAACTCCACCAGCACCAGCGTGCCGTCGTTAAACTTATTAGCTTCCTCAACTGGGATCGCGTCATCGCCCGGTACGGCGCTCCAGTTGTGTTCGCCCCGCTGACAAGCTAGCAGTTTCAGTTCAGCCTTACCGCCACCGAGACCAAAGCCGCTTCTCTGTTTTTGTACTTCTGCTAGATACAGCACACTAATAGTCCTCTCTTTGGTGTCGTTTGCCCGATCGGGAATAGCATCCTTGAACAACTGTCTTCAGCACTCGCCGACAGCACTGCTTCTCTCGCACTGCGTCTAGAAAGCACTGCCGCCGCCTGCTTTCTGAACCAATGGGAGAGCAGTATCAATGCCGCTTGATTCAAGACTAGCAAAACTGGGGGGACTGCCATAGCCCAAAGCCGAAAAAGATCAGTCAGTCAAAAACTTTCATTGATTGTATCAGGCTTTCGGTGCGGGTCGATCGCCATCTCGTCCTTTAATTACCCAGCATCGGGTCTCCTCCGCAGGCGGACTAGGGATTTGAACCGCGCTGCCTTAGAATAGTGGAATCACGCGAGCCTGTCATCGAGATCTACTCTTGAGCAAAAAGGTCAATGCTTTAAGACAGAACCCAACCGCAAGGACGCACAGCGCAAGGTAAACGTCAAAATTTTGGCGGTCGAAGACTTGAACCAGTCGTCCCTGCCAGCGTTGGACGACGATCGAAAAGCCCAGACAATTGTGTGTGTCATAAACCCCACGCACCAATGCCGGGGTGATGACTGTTAACAATTTACCTAGATTTACCCAGGATTTAGTAGTTAGATTCTCGGTAAGCCAATGGATAGATTGATGAGTATTGGCGAGTTAGCAGAGCTTTAAAGCTGTTAACATACGAAGAGATAAACACATTGAGAGGTCGAATCAATGGCTACCCTAACTTATTGCAAAGGCTTGCCCACACCAGTACACGAACTCAACGAACTAGGATTTACAGATTTCGAGATGTTCTTAGAAGCTTACGCCCCAATTTTTAGGGCTGCAAGCATTGAAACAGTTGACCACTTACTTTTAGGTACAGAGTTCAAGAAATCAGATTGGAACACGCATTTACAGCAAACCTACGGCATCAATAAGCGCCACGCCAATGGTGTAATCAGTTCTGCCAAGGGTCGTGTAGATGGTGCTAAAGAACACAGGATTTTACATCTAAAAGCTCTTGAAGGAAAAATTAAATCTATTGGTGCGTGGCTCAAAAAATCCGAACGCAAGTTGGTATTAGCTCGTAAGTTCTATGCCAAGAAAAAATGGCATCAATCAAAAATAGGTTGCAATTTCCCCTTAGCCTGCTCACTTAAATATAAATCCACAAACTGGCAGAATTTGCGCTTTCAAATTCACAATAAAAAGCGTAAACTGAATTGGTTAATTAACAGAGTAGAACATTTAAGACTTGAGCCAGTCAAAGTCTTCATCCCGATGAGGGATATTTTTGTTGTCGGCTCTAAGGATGAGTCTTTTGGCAATCAAGTCTGCCAGTGGAATGGGCATAAAATAACTTTTAGAGTCCCCAAATGCTTAGAGTCACGATTTGGAAAAACTGTGTCCTCTGAGATTGGTGATTTCAGCCGCAACATCAACAGACTGCCAGAATGCGGTGCTAAAACCTGGCATTTCTACCGTAAGAATGGAAAGTGGGTTGCTGCTGTGCAGTTTACCCCAAATCCCGCGAAGCAGGTTTCGAGAGAGAGAATGTACGGTTGCATTGGTATCGACATAAATCCCGGTTCTATTGGGTGGGTGTATGTCGATTCTGAAGGGAATCTCAAAGCCAAAGGGCAGATCCCATTGCAGATAGGTTTACCCTCCGGCAAGCAACAGGCTCAAATTGTTGATGCTTGTCTGCAACTAGCTGCAAAAGCCACAGAATTTGAATCTCCTGTGGTTTGTGAAGAACTTGATTTCTCAACAAAAAAGCAATCGCTGCGAGAGAAAGGTAGAAAGTATGCTCGAATGTTGTCGGGTTGGGCGTATAGTGAGTTTTATAAACAACTCAGTTCTATTTTGTCGAATCGTGGGATTGAGTTGACAACGGTCAATCCAGCTTATTCAAGCATTATCAGCTTGGTGAAATACCTGAGAATGTATGGCTTAGCTAGTGACGAAGCGGCTGCACTGGTAATTGCTCGTAGGGCACGCAAGTTAAGTGAAAAAATACCTTGCTCCTTAACCGCCTATTCTGAAGTGAATTCAGAAAAGCACGTTTGGAGCGAGTGGAACAAACTGAATAAAAAAATCAAACGTTCCGCTATGATATCACGTCGTTGTGATTATTACAGTGTTTCTAACTGGAGTTTCTTGGTCAACCTCGATACTGAGGAAGCGTAAAGCGCTAAGAAAGAATGTTTCAAACTTATACCGCAGAGTTTACCTAGGTTTGCCTAGGTTTTTATAAGCGGCTTGTAAGACTTAATTCTAGACAGGCTGATGCCTGAAATTGCTGCCCGAAGCTCAAAATCCCCAGGCCTCCATAGCTGGGGAGTATGTCAACAAGAGAAAATCGCCCTTTCGTCAATTCCTAATTGTGCCAGTGGCATCAAGCCCTTCATTCAGTTGACAGTTGACAGTTGACAGTTGACAGGTAAATTATTGACAGAAACTAAAGTCAATATGAGCGCGATCGCACAGTCTTTCCGATTTCAGACGCCAACGGTTTTAAGGAGGATACTTTAGCTGCATGCAGGGAAATTTGAGTGAAATTGACATCCGCAGCATCCTGCAATTAATTGAGTTAGGTCAGCGCACCGGAGAACTGTTCGTAGAGGCCTACAGCTTCATCGGCAACTCGGGTAATCTACCTACCCAGCGCTCCCCTGCAGGACAATCCTGGTATGTCTTCTGCTTCAACGGTCAGATTATTTACGCTACCCAGAGTGCGGGCAGTTTGTTTCGCTTGCGCGACTACCTGCGCCGCTACAAAGCAGACACCGCCCTTGACAAAATCCAAGTTCCCTATATGGCATCTACCAATGCCCCAGAATACGCCTACCTGTGGGCCCTGCTAGAAAACCACACCCTCACCCCAGCTCAAGGGCGCAACATCATCCACAGCATGATCCACGAAACCCTGTTTGACTTGCTCAGCCTCCACCAGGGTTCCTTCACTTTTGAAATGGGATCGGCATTGGCTCCTCAACTCACCAGCTTAGAAATTAGCTCGCTGCTGGCGAAGATTGTCCAACAGGTGCAGCAGTGGAAGCAGTTTCACCCTCACATTCAGTCGCCCAACCAATGCCCGATGATTTCAGATCCCGCCCAGCTCCGAGTCGCGCTCCCTGCCAATACCTTTAATACTCTCAGACGCTGGGCCGACGGTCACACTTCGATCCGCCAAATGGCGCGCTACCTCAACCGAGACGTGCTGACTGTCGCCAAGGCGATTTACCCTTTCGTGCAGCAGGGATTGGTGCAAGTATTTTTCCAGCCTTCTGTTGTCCCTGGCAACAACAAAATAGAATGGTCTTCTCCAGAAACCAAGGTCAAGAGAGTTGTCTGTATAGACGATGACAATGTGATTCGCAAAACAGTTGAGTCAATTTTAAACGAACAGGGTTACGAAGCTACTGGCATCAGCAATCCCCTCGAAGCCCTGAGTTTAGTTTTTAAACTCAAACCCGATTTAATTTTGTGCGACATCGCCATGCCCGAACTCGACGGCTACGAAATTTGCGCGATGCTGCGAAATTCTAGTGCTTTCCGGCACACGCCCATTGTCATGTTGACAGGGATCGACGGATTTATCGATCGCGTTCAAGCCCGCATGGCGGGGGCGACTGACTACTTCACCAAACCTTTTGGCGAAAGCGAGTTATTAATGCTGGTAGAAAAATATGTAGGCCCGGGCTATCCTCCGGCCAATCTCTCGGAAAAATTATTAAGCCGATCGCTAGAACACGAATTATAAGCCAATAAATTCCGCACTGATGGCACGGGAGGTTTTTTGTATCCCAGCAACCCAGGGCAGTCCCGGCAGTCACAGAGAGAAAGCTCCTTGCTGCGGGCGATCGCACCATCAACTAGAATGTATAAATTTGCGAGCTGGCCGTCCGGCGTCAGTAAAACTCAGTTCAATTTCTCGATCGCTGTCGGGCCGAAGTCGCTCAAAGTGCAAATATAATATATTTGTTCTCCACTTGCTGCCGATCGCCAAAACCGATGGGCACAGCAACGACTCCTTGAATTTCAAATCTCAAGCAGACTGAATTATCTGAACAGAAAAGACATCTTCTGTTAAATTTCCCAAGTAAAGCAAACGCTGGCTTTATGGCTAAACCGACATCGGCTCAGGACTCAAATTCAAAAGAAAAGACCTTCAAACCAAACTGGAATCCGTTTTGTCAAATGAAGTCGGATTGGTTGTCATTGCCTGCAAAGCTGGTTGGTGCAGGTTTGGATTCAATTTTATCTCATGTCCGAACCTGCCCACAAAAACTGAGATATTGGTTCTCAAATCTGGCTACTTTAGCCCGATTTAAGAAATCGTTGAAGATGTCCTCGCCATCATCCACATCTTTAGTTACAGCCTGGGCGCGATACTCAGAAAATACCAATAGCAAGTATGCCGAGACCGTTAGTTACCAAGTTTACCCGTGCCAGAAATTAGGGGTAATCCGGAAAAAGTGGGTGAGCGCTGTTCGCAAAGTTTACAACATTTTAATTGCTTACCTAGACGAACATCAAGGTTTTATCAAAATCGGCAAGGGTCGAGGAAAGCGAGGTTTGAAAATGGTGCTAAAAACATCAGGTTTAATTCCTAAATGGTGCATCCCTAGAACATTGGCAGCATTCAAAACCAGGATTCATGATTTAGGTTGGGAATGTGACAAACAAATTGCTTCTGCTTTTGCCACAACTTACGATTTTATATTTTTTCCGACATTTGAGATGTATAAAAGAGTAATTCAAAAAAATCGCATTTTAAGGAGTAAAACGGCGACATCAATGATGAATTTGGCTGGCAAAAATCCAGGAAAACCTTACAAAACTTGTGTTGCCTTGACGGTTCCAAGTTAGTTGGGAGCAAAGACGAACCCACCTCTAAAACATTCGTGCCGTGGGAAAAATTATACTTAAAATTGGGTGGTTGCCCAAATTGTAAGTTTCCTGACTGTGGGTATGAAATTTCTAGAGATTCCCCGGTTGTAAAGATTTTGGGGAAAGCTTTGTGGGATAAAATATCGATCGCTAATGTCCGAGCTCGCTCGTGTTGTACTTAGCATCTAGCAGGAAGTCTAAAATTATCCCAATCTTCAGGGTAAAAGTATCAGATAGTTAATAGCAGCAACAAAATAGGGAATTATGTAGAAAAAAGGCAACCTGCACCAGTGGAAGTTTTAAGGTCTCAACCCCAGCAGGATTGGTGCAAGGAATTAGTCATAAATACTGCCAACACATTTACAAAAAGGACGGTTATAGTTATGTTTCATAGACCGAGCTCCCATTTTCCTCCCAACACCGACTTGAGTAGGGGTACGATGTGGGTTTCCCAGAGAGAAGAATTATGATTAGTGGCAGCCCAGACTTTATATTACCAGGACAAGGCATAGATCAGGCTCCGGAATTCCAGGAACTAGAAACTCCCGAAGGCGAGCTGCACCTGCGGTTCTACGTTCCTTCGGGGAACGAGTTCGCACTGCCGGCAACAGGGATTAGAGAGGTGCTATCCCCCTCCCCAGACCGAATGACACCCATTCCTAACGTTTCCTCCTTGCTTTTAGGTACGCTAAACATGAGAGGACGAGTGATTTGGGTGGCAGATCTGGGCCAATTTCTGGGAGACCAAACACCTCTGAACACCGATCGACCCGAAATCCCGATCGTGGCTGTGGAAGACCAAGATACGATTTTGGGGCTGGCAGTCGATCGAATTGTGGGGATGGACTGGCTCGACGTAGACCAACTGCACTCTCAGAACAATGCACCAGACGGCATGATTCCATTTCTGAGGGGAGAATGGATGTTAGGTGCACCAGCGACTAAAGTGCTCCGACTGCTAGATCAAGTGAAAATTCTGCGCTCTGCGCGGTGGGCAGCGTGAAATCGATTTTAGATTTGCGATTTGCGATTTTCGATTGGGGTCTAACTATCAACAGTCACAGGACTTGAGGCACGCATCTAAACATTCAAGCAAGATAAAAATCTAAAATCTCAAATCTAAAATCTAAAATCAAAAGAGGGCGGCAAATGGCAACAAGTACCAACTTTCAGCAGGATTACCAACGGGCAGAAGCGGCCTACATGGATGGCAACTATTCAGAAGCCGCGGCCCTAGTTTATCAATTAGTAGAAGATTTTCCCGAAGACCCCAGCGCTCGGCTGCTATGCGGGCACATCTACTGTTACGGACTGCAACAGTATGAGGTGGCACGGGAACAGTACATGGTGGTGCTGAGCCTGAGTGACGACCCGAGTTTGGTCGAACACGCTCACGGCGGTATTAGCCACACAGACCAATTTTTATCCGGAGAACTGCACACGGAAAGTTTCGAGGCTTTGTCTGCGGAAACTGAATTGGAATTCTACCCAGACTTGTCTATGGAGGAAGGGTTGGAAGACCCGGATTTAGCACTTTTCCAAGGGAATTCTCCATCCATGTCCTATGGGAGTCAATCGCCACAGGACATGGAAAACGAGGACTTGGCAGATTTGGGGATGAGCGGGTTGGAGTGGGAACCACAAGACAGCAGTAGCAGTGCTGCAACCTCTCTCGAAGATTTAACTAACCCCTTTGCTGGCGACAGCGGCGCAATGGCAGCTTATGCTGATGCGTCCGAGCCGCTAGACATGGACGAATTTGGCTCGGACTTGGGAGATCCTTTTGGCTTAGATGACCCAGGGTTTGATGCTGGTGACTTGTCTGATAGCAAAGTTTCTGGTTCCAAGGCGCCTTATTCAGGAGAGTTGTTTTCAGAAGCTCCAACTCAGGTACTCAACGGTCAAAGTTTTGCTGGTTCTGAAACCGGGAATTCCTTCGATTCGGAGCAATTAGACTCCCCCACTGGGCCGTCTGACAATTTTGGCGAACCTTTTGCGCCGCTCGATTTGCCAGACGAACTCGACCTGAATGATGACGACTACGACTATCAATCCCCGCCCGTGACCGGGCAAAATCAAGGTCAGAAGCCACCTCTGCCAGAAGAGGCAGACCCTTTTGCTCAGCCGATGTCCTCGGGTTTTGGGTCTTCTCGATCTCAAAGCAAGCAGCCGAATATTGACTCGGAATACTCGTCAAATTATTCGCTGGCGGAAGACGAAACGCTGTTGATGGGAGGTGCTGTCCCCAATTCTCAGAGTCAAAGGTCGAGCCGGGGACAATTTAATTCGGCCGATCGCTCAAACTCTAACAGCAACGGTTACGGCGACTCGGAACCGCAGGCATTTGGCTCCATGGACAGCTTTGAGCTAGATGCTTTTGATGACGACGCTTTCAGCGATTCTTTCTCTCTCGACGAAAACGAGCAAGCGACTGCTTTCGGGGCTGCCACCAAGAACAGCAGCGACTGGTCGTCAAGAACTGGGAACGCTCAAGAACACAGCGGCTTTTTAGACGAATTTGACGATTTTGACGATTTGGGCAATTTGCCGGATTTTGATATCTCAGAAGATGCCAACAGTTCGATCCTGACTAGAGGTAACACCAATTTCGGCAACTCGACCAGCGGCATGATGGGTACGAGCGGCAGCGGTCTGGACTTTGACAACAGCGACGGCTCGGCAATTCGAGACGACGAGATTTTTAGCATTTCCGGCCCTGCTGATGCGTCGGTGCCGACTTTTGCTCCGACAGAAAGTGAGGCGATCGATAGTTCGGTGACTGTAGAACAGGGCGGACTGGCTTTCTTGGAAAATGCCCCTCTGTTTACCAAACAGTTGTACACGGCAATCGGGGCTGGATTGGTTTCTCTGGTAGCTGTGGCTTTCGTGACTAACATTGCCTCCTATCAAGCTCTGAAGCAAGACAAGCCGGAGGCGATCGTTTACCTGCGCCAAACAGGCTGGGTAATGACGGCTGCCGCAGGCTTTACGAGCTTTTTGACTTCTTGGGGTATCGGCCAGTTGATCGCCAAGCAGGTACGCAAGTCCTCGGACAATTTGCAAGCTCAGTTCGATGCGGTATCTCAAGGAACTTTGGACGCTCGGGCAACGATTTACTCGGAAGATGAATTTGGCAAAATGGCTGCTAAATTCAACCACATGGCGAAGGTGATCCAAACTACGATTAGCGATACCAGACGCAAGTCTGACGAACAGGAACAGGCAAAAGAAGACTTGCAGCGCCAAGTGATTCGCTTGCTAGATGACGTGGAAGGAGCGGCTCGGGGTGACTTGACGGTGACGGCGGAAGTGACGGCAGACGTTTTGGGTGCTGTTGCTGACTCGTTTAACTTGACAATTCAAAACCTCCGCGAAATCGTCCATCAGGTGAAGCAGGCGGCTCGGGAGGTTAGCAAAGGCGCTACGGATAGTGCCAAGTTTGCGGGCGATTTGTCTTCTGATGCGCTGCGGCAGGCTGAGGAACTGGCGGCGACGCTGAATTCGGTGCAAGTCCTCACCGATGCGATTCAGCGGGTCGCAGAGAGTGCTAGAGAGGCGGAAGAAGTGGCCCGGGGCGCGGCGGCAACGGCTCTGAAAGGGGGCGAGGCTGTGGAGCGGACGGTGGCCGGGATTTTGGAAATTCGAGAAACGGTAGCAGAAACCACGAGAAAAGTCAAGCGGTTGGCGGAAGCTTCTCAAGAAATTTCTAAGATTGTGGGTTTGATTGCGGCGATCGCCTCTCGGACGAATTTGTTGGCTCTCAACGCTAGTATTGAGGCGGCGAGAGCTGGGGAATCGGGTAGGGGTTTTGCGATCGTGGCGGATGAGGTGCGGCAGTTGGCAGATCGATCGGCGAAGTCTTTGAAAGAAATTGAGCAGATCGTGATGCAAATTCAAAGTGAAACCGGCGCGGTAATGACGGCGATGGAAGAAGGGACGCAGCAGGTGATTGAGGGGACAAGATTGGCAGAACAGGCGAAGCGATCGCTTGAAGATATCATTCAAGTTACCAATCGCATTGACGTGTTAGTGCGATCGATTACGGCGGACACTGTGGAGCAGAACGAAACAGCTCGTTCGGTGGCCGCTGTGATGCAAGCTGTCGAGTTAACTGCTCAGGAAACGTCCCAAGAAGCGCAGCGAGTTTCCGGTGCTTTGCAAAATTTGGTAGGCGTTGCTCGCGACCTTTTGACATCGGTGGAAAGGTTCCGAGTAGAAACAGCAGAAAGACAATAATTGATTGTTTAATGCTTTTTTTACTTCCTGATTTACAAGCACCTTAGTGTGGCAATGATGGCAAACAAAAAGCAACCTCGCAGTCTTGAAACGATTGCGGGGATGCCAATCCAGCACCTAAATAAACTAGGAGTTGTACAGATGAACGATAACATAGTAGAGGTAATTCCTGGTATTTTTGGTGAAATTCAGCCGAATGGCTGTATTATCTCTACTTTAACCAAGTCTAGCAGGGGCTATGCCAACAAAAGACTTAAGATTGACGGTGAATGGAAAACGTTTACAGTTCACCGTTTAGTATTAGAAAATATCTTAGGTCGTCCGATTAGATCAGAATACTTTTCTTGTCATACTTGCGATGTCCGTAACTGCATTAATCCCAACCATTTATGGGAAGGTTCTAGGCTGGAAAATTCTCAAGATAGGTTTAGAAAAGGACGGGTTAAAGATGTAGGAAGCACATCTGCTCCTAAACCTCAAAAAGTACCGCGAGGCATAGAAGTAATTCCCGGCATTCGGGCCGAAATACAGCCAAATGGCTGCATGATTTGTATCCTGGCTAAAAGAAGTGATGGTTACGCCATTAAGGGTACTAAAATTAATGGCAAAACTAAAAGTTTCTACGCTCACAGACTGGTACTGGAAAACAAACTGGGACGATCGATCAAACCGGGTTATTTTGCCTGTCACAGTTGCGACGATCGCGGTTGTGTCAACCCCGATCATTTGTGGGAACGAACTCCCGCCGATAACTCCCGCGATTCTATAGAAAAAAACCGCTTTCCTTTCGTTCCCGGCAATATAAATCCTAACCGCAAGCTAAAACCCGAACAGGTGCAGCAGATTCGCTATCTTTTAGGTGAGGGGATATCGAAAAGAGAAATAGCCAGGACATTTGCCATATCTCGCAGTCAGATTATTCTCTTGTCAAGGGGACAGATTTACAAAGACATTCTCTAAGACTCCTAAAATAGACAAAATACAATAACGCTTAAAATCAGGAATAAAACTATGCTGCCGGAGCAACAACAGAGGATCATGGGCTACTTTATTGAGGAGGCAAAAGACCACCTCAATACGATCGAACAAGGCTTGCTCAACCTACAAGCGACGATCGAAGACCCAGAACTGGTTAACGAAGTATTTAGGGCTGCTCACTCTGTCAAAGGAGGAGCCGCAATGCTTGGCCTGACTAGCATTCAGCAAACATCTCACCGACTAGAAGATAGTTTTAAAATTTTAAAAGAGTGCAGCGTTAAAGTAGACCAACAGCTAGAGTCGCTGTTTTTGCGAATTTTTGACACGTTACAAGGGCTGTTAGAGCAACTGTCGGGGCCTTTTGGGCTGACAGAGGAATTGGGAGAGCAGATGGTTCGAGAATTAGAACCTGTATTTGAAGAACTCAACGGGCACTTGGGGGGACTCGTCGGACACTGCGCTAACGATTCAGACGAAAGCAGCCCGCTGCCAATACCACAAACAGTTATGGCCCGAATGGGAGCCGGGACGTTTAACTCATCGATGAGTTTTGCGGACTCGGATTCAGCTTACGCATCCGACGATCTCACAGAAACGGAAGAAACCGCGCTGCATCTGGTATTTGACTCGGATGTGCCGGCGAGGATGCGGGAAATGCTGCAAGAGTTCAAACAGCCTGAGGGTTCTGACAGCAGGCGACAACTTAGGAATATTTGTCGGAACTTGAAAATGGCGGGGGAGGAATTTGAACTGCCCGAGTGGATAGAATTGATCGCTGTGGTAGAAAAGGCGATCGCCAACTCAGAAAATACCTACCGCACCTTAGCCCCAACGGTCATCAAAGACATCAAACAAGCCCAAGAACAGGTACTTTTGGGTCAATCTGGGTCGATCGCACCCAGCGCCAAACTTCTGGCGCTGGTGCCGACGGTTGTGGTTCCGGAAACAGATTTTGAAGACTTGCTGGCATTCGCTCAACCGGGTACGTTGGGTTCAAATGCGGTCTCTGTTGAAGATGCGGCCTGGGATCTGGCTTTGGGCGGCGATTCCCCGGATGGATCGAACAAGTTGCTGCCAACAATTTCTGGGCTGAGCATAGACGAGCTGTTCGAGCAACTCGACGGCGACGAAAGTGACGATTACGCCGGAGGTCTATCGCCGTTGGACAATTCCCCAGGGTTCGGAGAATCAGATGTAGAGACAGGTTCTTTTAGAATCTCGACGCGCACGGGCCCGGAAGTGGGGGCGGCCGAACTCAACACTTTAGCAGACTTGTTTGAAGGCGAATCTCCAGATCTCGACGGCGCTTGGGAAGAAGAAGATGATCTGGACTACGTACAATCTGCTTCTAGGATGCCGACGGGGGGAATCATGGAATTAGATGATGATGACAATTCCGGCGATTTTACTGATTTGTTGTTTGACGAATACGGTGAGGAAAATTCGGAAACGAATGCGAGGACTCCTTTAGAGGATCTCACGAGTTTGTTTGGGGACGATTTGCTGTTTGGAGGTGAGGCTGATGGTTCGGCGGTGGCAGCCGATCGCGAAAATGCGGGTTTAAAGCAGCCGCCAACTCGCAAACAGCTTGAAACAAACAGGCAGGGTTTGGATCGGGGAGAGGGCAGGGTCGGCATTACCAGGAGGCAAGCTGATGAAGATGCTCTCGGTACGCTTTTGGACGAAGTGGCGGCCCAAACTTCTGTTGTGACGGCAGATGCTGATTTGGATAACTTGTTCGGCGATTTAGGCTCATCTGAGGAAGCGACTGTGCCGGCAGTTTCCGAGGAGTATGCTCTCAACCCGGATGCTTTCGACGCAGAATTTTCGGATCTACTAGCAGGTGGTGGCAATGATTCAGGGGATGCAGAAAAACCGACTGTAGCCGAAATAGATGATTTCGAGTTGCTCTCTGGGGTGGAGGAAGACTCGGATTTCAGCGAGCTGTTGAGCATTACTTCTGATTTCCTTTCTTCTGAAGGTGAAGCTGGGGAGAGCAGGGGCGATCGATCTTTAGCTACTGGCAGCACACCAAATGAGGAAAGTGGCAGCGTTTTTAATATGACATCAAATTCTGATTCTGATTCTGATTTAGATATTTCTGCGGATGGAGATTGGCTAGAAGATGCTTTTGGCCTGGAAGACGAGTCTGTGCAATCGACCAACCTGGATCTGGAGGATACCGATTTAGATGCGCTGTTTGGGGAGATTACGTCGGACTCGATTTCTGAGGATGAGGAGACTGGGCGCGATCGGCAGGCGGTTCATTCCCAAGAAGCGGCGAATTTGGCAGATCTGTTCGGTTCTGTACCTACGGGTACTGAGTATGACGGGGAAGCTTCGCCAGAAGTCGATGGGGATTGGTTGAATTTAAATGGAGATTCTCAATTGCCCAGTGCTGGTACGGCAGCGGATGAGGGGGACTTGGCGAGTTTGTTCTCGGACTCGGAGGCTACTGTTTCGGAGGCAGGCTTGACAGATTTGGCAGCGGCTGAATTGGGGCTATTGTCCGATCGTCCTGATGCGGAAATTGCCAGTGTCGAGTCTGATGAGGGTACTTTCGATTTGTTGGAGGATATGTTTGGCGAAGCGCCTCCACCGTCGGTGGATGCCGAAGCTGGTTTTGATTTGCAGGAGTTGTCGGCCGAAGTTCCTGAGAGTTTGTTCGATCGAGCCCAAACAGATGCGGCAAGTGAATCCGACGAGGAGGAAGATGATTTGTTTGGCGCGCTGGAAACGGATTTTGCGGCTGGCGATTTAGAGGTGATGTCGTCAGAATCTCTCGATGATATGTTTGAGGGCGATGCTGATTTGCTAGCAGCTCTGGAAACCGGGGCGACTCTCAACACCGAAGAGTTGGATGCTTTTGATGATTTGTTGGATTCGCTAGATGCTGGGCCTCTGGTGACTTCGGAACTGACGGGCTTTGGCGACGAAGAAGAAGAATTGAGCGAAGCCGATGCAGCACAGTTGGAAGATGAGTCGCTGGCGGACTTTTTTAGCGACATTCAATCAGGTACTGAGGATTCCGAAGGCAATTTTGACGATTTAGAAGCGCTGTTAATCGCAGGCGGTGCTGGGGTCGCAATGGCAGCCTCTGGGGGTGCAAATCCGAGTCCGGTAACGACGGAAGTTTTCTCCGATCTTGAAGATCTGCTGAGCGAGAGCGCAACTATGCCGGAAATTCCAGCACCGGCGAAAACTGCCCGCAAAGCACCACCCGCTCCTGCTGCGGAGAGCGACGACGAATTTGGCGACTTAGAAAAACTGCTGGAAGATCCAAAGGACAGCGGCCGTCAAGGCGAAACCAATATCGGACAGTCGTCGGTCAATAACAGACCCAGGCGGAATGCCCGCGCGGGCGGGTTCGGCGACCAAACCATGCGCGTACCGGTCAAGCAACTGGACAACCTCAGCAACTTGATGGGGGAACTGGTAGTCAACCGCAACAGTTTGGAGCAAGACCAAGAACGGATGCGGCAGTTTTTGGACAATTTGCTGCACCAAGTGACGCTGCTGAGCGATGTCAGCCAACGGACTCAGGATTTCTACGAGCGGAGTCTTTTGGAGATTGCTTTGCTGGCAAACCGCCAGGGACATCGATCGGCATGGCGCACCGAAGAGTCGTCCCACCAACGCGAAAGCGCTTGGAGACCAGAGGAAATGGACAGGTTTACTCCTTTCCACAGTTTGGCTCAGGAGATTATCGAGCTGATCGTGCGGGTGCGGGAGTCGGCGGCGGACATTGAGTTTTTGGTGGATGAGGCGGATCAGGTGACTCGCCAATTGCGCCAAGTCACGACTCAACTGCAAGAAGGTTTGACTCGCGCCCGGATGAAGCCGTTTGCGGAGACGACGGACAGGCTGTTCCGGGCGGTGCGGGAAATTGGGATTAAGTGCGGGAAGCAGGCTCAGTTGCAGGTTGAGGGTAAGGATATTTTGATCGACAAGATGATTGTGGATCAACTTTATGACCCGATGACTCACTTGGTGAACAATGCGATTACCCACGGAATCGAAGCGCCGGAGGTGCGTTTGGCGGCCGGGAAGCCTGCGATGGGCAGGATTACGATTCGGGCTTTCCACCAAGGGAATCAAACGGTGGTTTCGGTTTCTGACGATGGGGCGGGAATTGACCCGCAAAAGGTGAAGGCGAAGGCGATCAAGCAGAATTTGTTGACGGCGGCTCAGGCTCAGAGGATGTCTCGCTCGGAAGTTTACAATTTGCTGTTTATGCCCGGTTTCAGCACTCAGGAACAGGCGACGGAGTACGCCGGCCGGGGGGTCGGTATGAACGTCGTGGAGACCTCCTTGCACGAAATTCGGGGGACTGTGGGGATTGATTCGACGATCGGCAAAGGCACTGTATTTACCATCCGTTTACCTCTGGTGTTGAGTATTTCTAAGGCTCTGACTTGCATTAGCGATCGAGCTCGGATTGCTTTCCCGATGGACGGGGTGGAGGACATGATCGATGTACCTCGCGATCAGGTGACGACTGGGGCAGACGGTTTGCCTTGCATTGAGTGGCGGGGTTCGATTTTGCCGTTCCGCCCGCTGCGGGATTTGCTGGGTTACAACCGCCATTTGGGCCGGGGCAGTGTTTACGGGTTTAATACTGACGATGACATGATTTCGGTGATCGTGCTGCGCTCTGCTGGGAATTTCTTGGCGGTGCAGGTGGATCAGGTTTCGACGGAACAGGAAATCGTGATCAAGCAGTTGGAGGGGCCTGTGCCGAAGCCGATCGGGATTGCGGGTGCTACGGTACTCGGGGACGGCAAAATTGTGGCGATTGCCGATGTTCTGGAATTGATTGATTTGGCTACTGGCAGGCTGCGGAAGGAAGCTGGCGGTACGCTTTGGGATGAAAGTGGCGATCGGGCTGCTGCGGAGGCTGCTGAGGAGAAGACTGAGCCAACTGTGCTGATTGTGGACGATTCGATTACAGTGCGATCGCTCTTGTCGATTACTTTTGAAAAAGCTGGCTACCGTGTTGAAGAAGCTCGCGACGGTAAGGAAGCTTGGGAAAAGATGAAATCCGGTCTGCCTTGCGATATCGTGTTCTGCGATATCGAGATGCCGAGAATGGATGGTTTAGAACTGCTTTCTCGGATGCAGAAGGATGCGGTTTTGTGCGAATTGCCGATCGCGATGCTAACTTCTCGGGGTGCTGACAGACACCGCCAAATGGCTTACAGTTTGGGCGCGAAGGGCTATTTCACTAAGCCTTATTTGGAGGAACAGTTGATGGATGCTGCTGCTCGGATGCTGAAGGGTGAAGTTGTCGGTGCTCCGGTTGTTGTTTAATTCATCTGCGTTTATCTGCGTTTATTTGCCTATATCTGCGGTTGAAAAAGAGGAATTTTGCAACCGCAGATGAAAATGGATGAACGCGGATTAACGCAGATAATATCTAATTCATCTGCGTTCATCTGCGTTTATCTGCCTATATCTGCGGTTGAAAAAGAGCAATTTTGCAACCGCCGATAAAAAAGATACAAATCCAGCAAAAAGTTTTGAACGTGACTGCTGGTGGTTTAAATTAATTAACAAGTGGATGATGAATGATGAAGAAACGATTATTTTTGAAAGCTGGTATAGCAACAGTCAGCATGGCATGGTTATCGTCCTGTTTGCCGGGGAAGTCAGATGTTATGGCGGCTGGTAATGGTATTTTTGAAGTTACTAAAACTGAGGCAGAGTGGCGCAAACTTTTGACTCCGGCACAGTTTAATGTGTTGCGAAAACACGCTACTGAACGCTCTCATACTAGCATTCTCGACAAGCAATACGGTAAGGGAATTTATGCGTGTGCTGGGTGTAATTTACCAGTTTTTGCGTCGCAAACTAAATTTGATAGCGGTACTGGTTGGCCAAGTTTTTACGATCCGATCAAAGGGGCGATCGCCACATCGATCGATAATTCGCTGTTTGGGACTAGAATTGAGGTACATTGCCGTCGCTGTGGCGGGCATTTGGGTCATGTATTTGATGACGGCCCTGCACCTACTGGCAAACGTTACTGCATGAATGGTGTTGCGATGAAGTTTATTGCTGGCTGAGGTTCTTTCACGGGTAATTCTGTGGTGTGAAATCCGATAATCATCCGCGCGCCAAATCGCAGGTGCACTCCTGATTCGCGCGGATGGTATAGTGGTTTGTGGGACGTGAGGGCGATCGAGGTTATGAATGGACGCTGAAGAACTTTTAGAAAGATATGCCAAAGGCGAACGACAATTTCATTCAGCTATGCTCAGAGGTGTAGACCTCAAAGGTGCAGACTTAAGTGGGATAGACTTAAGCTCTGCAAACTTGACAGCAGCAGAGTTGAATGAGGCCAACTTAACGAAAGCAACGCTTAATAGTACAAACCTCACGAAGGCATCTTTGAAAGGTGCGAATTTGAGCGGGTTAGTACAAGCTCAATCTGCAAACTTCACTGATGCAGATTTGTGCGGTGCTAATTTGAGTAAAGCCAATTTAAATTATGCTAATTTTAGTAATGCGAACTTGAATGAAGCAATCCTAAGTGATGCCCAACTAGCTGGTGTAAAATTTATTGAAGCATCCTTGATTGAAGTGTGTTTGAGCAGAGCTAAACTCAACAGTGCAAACCTGACTCAGGCAAACTTGACTGAAGCAGACTTAAGTCGGGCAGATATAACTAGCATAAAAATCAAAGATACCAATCTTCAGGGAGCCAAGCTGCGCGGTGTCAATTTGTCTAGCTATGATTTGTCGGGTATCAATCTAGCAAAGGCGGATTTAGCTGGAGCCGAATTGATAAAAGTAAATCTAAGAAACGCTTGTTTGCGGGGTGCAATTTTAGAGAGAACGGGTCTTCAAGGAGCTAATTTGATCCGAGCAAATCTGGAGGGTGCTAAGCTTAAGAGAGCAGATTTGACTGATGCCAATACTTATGGTATGAACATCAAGGATGCAGACTTAACTGGTACAATCATGCCTGATGGAGAATTTTACAAACCAGAAACCAATCAACAAGAATCTCAAACAGGAACATCTATGACGCGCAAAATTATTCGTACTGACAAAGCACCCGCACCTGTGGGCCCTTACAATCAAGCGATCGCCGCTTCGGGCACTATGCTGTTTGTAGCTGGTCAAATTGCGATCGACACTAGACTAAACGATATCGTCTACACCGACGACGTAGCAAAACAAACCGAACAAGTTATGGCAAATCTCGAAGCCATTCTCACCGAAGCCGGCGCGACTTGGTTGGATGTGGTAAAAACTACAGTTTTTCTCAAAAATATGAATGATTTTGCCGCTGTGAATGCGGTTTATGCGAAATATTTTGATGCGGAAACTGCACCTGCGCGCGCTTGTGTCGAGGTTGCGCGTTTGCCGAAGGATGTGTTGGTAGAGATTGATTGTATTGCTGTTATTTGATTATTAGGACTCGATCTTCCGAATTCTTGCCCCCTACTTCCCCGTGAGACAAATTAGGTACGTTGTTGCGCTTCAGCGCTCTTTATAAATATTAGGAAAGAGCGCTGAAGCGCAACAACGTACCCTCAACTCAGATTGTTCTTAAGTCAACCGTATTAGGTTATACTATTTCTCAAAAATCTTGGTACAATAAAATTTTGGGCAAGAGTTAAGCAGAGGGTTGTTTATACTGACCATTTTGTAAGGTGCGTCGCTCGATCGATTGTCGATTTTTTTGAGGGATTTTTAATGGCGACGCACCCTACAGCTAAGCATACTTTATATTTTATTCAGTCCGCGGAGGCGGACTTCGTTTGTATAGTAGCGGTTTCAACCGCCAAACGATCGCAGATAGTTTTAAGTGCCGAGGGGAAAGTGCGCGACTGTATGAACTCCCACAGCCGATCGCACTTTTGTCGATCTGTCGCTGTCGCGCACCTACTCCCAAATCAATCTGAAACAATCAGATTTTATCTCAATTAGCAATTAGGAATTACTAATTACCAGTTACCAATCAGCAATTAGCAATTACTCCAAAAGCAATTACCAATTACCAACTGTCAACTATTTATTCAACGCTTCGCGGGCGGCTACCGCTTCATCGGGATGAATGTTCAAACGGGTCAAATTAATTCGACCTTTATTGTCAATTTCTCGCACTTTGACAATCACTTCATCATTCACAGCTAACTCGTCTTCCACTTTCCCAACACGGTAGTCCGCTAACTGGGAAATGTGAATCATTCCTTCTTTTCCTGGCAGAATTTCGACAAAAGCGCCGATCGGAATAATTCGAGTTACGCGGCCGACATACACGTCTCCAGCATTCAACTTCCGCGTCATGCCTTGGACAATATTGTAAGCCCGTTGAGCTTTTTCACTGTCGTTACCAGCAATTGTCACGGTTCCGTCGTCTTCGATGTCAATCTTGACACCAGTTTCTTCGGTGATGGCTTTGATAGTTTTACCACCAGGCCCAATTACCAAACCGATAAATTCGGGATCGATTTTCAGCGTTAGCAAACGCGGTGCAAACGGCGACATTTCCTTGCGGGGAGTGTCGATGGTTGCTAGCATTCTTTCTAAAATGTGCAGTCTCGCAGGTTTGGCTTGACGGATCGCATTTGCGATCGCATCTAAGGGCAAACCTTTGATTTTCATGTCCATTTGCAAAGCAGTAATTCCGGTGTCGGTACCGGCTACTTTGAAGTCCATGTCGCCTAAGAAGTCTTCAATTGCTTGAATGTCAGTCAAGATTCGGACTTCATCGCCTTCTTTGATTAATCCCATGGCCGCGCCGCTGACGGGTTGCGAAAGGGGAACGCCTGCATCCATTAACGCTAGCGTTGAGGCGCAAACTGAACCCATTGAGGTTGAACCGTCGGAGGAGAGGATTTCGGAAACTACGCGAATGACGTAGGGGAAATCTTCTTTGGATGGCAAAACTGGCAGCAAAGCGCGTTCTGCAAGGGCTCCGTGACCGATTTCTCGGCGTCCGGGCGATCGCATCGGTTTGGTTTCTCCCACGGAAAATGGGGGGAAATTGTAGTGATGCAGGTAGCGTTTGTCTTGCTGCGGGTGCAAGTCATCGGCTAAATCTTGCGCGTCTCCTGGAGTTCCCAGAGTTGCTGCGGACAAGACTTGGGTTAAGCCGCGATTGAACAGCGCACAGCCGTGTACTCGCGACGGCAGCACCCCTACACGACAAGAAACGGGTCGCACCTCGTCTAGCTTGCGGCCGTCTACACGGACGCCATCTTCGATGATTTGCTTCCGCATCATTTTCTTGGTAACGTCTTTGAAAACGTTGCCAATTGTCTTGCTGGTGGCTGCTAGTTTGATCGGATCGTCTTCGGCTAGTTCGGCGATCGCAGATTCGACTGCATTTGCCTTCACTTCGTCCAAAGCTGCATTCCGTATTGTTTTGTCTTTTTCAAATCTTGACAAAATGATGCGGATGGGTTCTTGGGCGCGATCGCGAATGAAGTTTTCGAGGGCGAAATCTTGCGGTGGGCGTTCCTCTACCACGAAATCGATGCCCAATTCTGCCATGATTTCGCGCTGGGCTTGAATCAAGTCACAGGTTGCTTCGTAGCCGAAGTCGATCGCCTCGATGATATCCTGTTCGGGCAATTGGTTGGCGCTGGCTTCCACCATGATTACTCCGTCTGGAGAACCGGCTACCACGAGATCCAACTCGCCTTCTTTGATTTCGCTATAGGTGGGATTGATGATGAAATCGTCCCCTACCAAACCAACTCGCACAGCCGCCATCGGCCCGTAAAACGGCATTTTCGCTAGCAGAATCGCTACGGAAGCGCCTGTCACTGCCAAAACGTCGGGGGGTACTTGTTCGTCCATCGACAGCGTTGTTGCGACAACTTGGATGTCATCTCGCAGCCAGCTAGGGAATAGCGGACGCAACGGGCGATCGATCAAACGCCCAGTCAAAGTAACTTTTTCTGGGGGACGCCCTTCCCGGCGCAAAAATCCACCGGGAATTTTACCGCCAGCGTAGAGTCTCTCTTCGTAATCCACCAACAGGGGCAGGAAATCAATTCCCTCTCTCCCCTGCGATCGAGTCGCTGTCACTAAAACCGCCGTGTCACCCGACTGAATCAAAACTGCACCGCCTGCTTGAGGCGCCAGTAAACCAATCTTCAGTCTAATATCCCGTCCATCAAAAGATATTGACTTGTCTATCTCTACCATGTAGCACTGCTTCCTTATCTACCACATTCTTTCTCTGTCGGGATCGTAACATTACCACAGGATGTTTGAGAGGAACCAGCCAAAAGAGAGAGATAATCGGCGGGCGATCGACTGTCAGTGTCTTGATTGTAAGCATTTATACTCTTTAATTTTTTTTCATGTTCTCCAGTCGATTCTCCGGTCGATCGCCCGCCAAACACATTCCATAGATGGTACTATGAATTTTCGATTGGGAAATTTGGATCAATTAGGTCAACCGCAGATGTCAGGCAGATAAACACAGATTAACGCAGATAATTTCAAGATATTTCGGATTTTTTGCAAGAGTTATATTATTCACAAATCAAACAGGACTGCTGTAGCAAGTCTCGCAATTAAATAAAAATATTAGGATTTAAAAATGGCAATTTTACACGGCAGTTGGCTACTGGAAAAAGAAAAAAGTGGCTTATTTATTTGGGGAGAAACTTGGCGGAAAGTTGGGGCGATCGATACCGTTAAATCGGGGATGAGTCTACAGCATCCTTTGGCAATGACCGAATCTGAACTGAAGACTTTTCTAACTTCCTTGCAGCAGTCGGGCAAACTAAACTGGCAATTACCCGCAACCGAAGAGATTCAGGAGAAAAGCAAGAAGACTAGACGATCGCCCAAAACGACACCCGCAGCCATTCCTACGGAAAATTTATCGATTCAGAGGCAAGTTCGGGCGATCGCACTTCCCACCCAAATCTCCGCAGACAACGCCACACTAATCCCGCAGCACTCAGCAGCAGCACTTGAAGAACCAACAAAAATCGAGGAAATTTACCTTTATCCTTGGCAAGTAGAAGGTTATTTACTCAACCCTCAAGCAGCTTTTGTTTTCTTGCAATCACTGCCACTCAATAGCACAGAACTAGACTCTTTTGTCGGATCGGATTTGCGTTTTTGGTCTCATATTGCTAGGTGGAGTTTGGATTTGTTGGCGAGGTGCAAATTTTTGCCAGCATTAGAACCACAACCTGACGGTTCTGCTATTGCTAAATGGCAACCTTTGTTAGATAGTTCTACAGATACACTCCGCCTCGCTACTTTTTCCAAGCAAATGCCGGCGGCTTGTCGAATATATCAGAAGAAGGAAGAAGGAAGAGGGGAGAAGGAAGAAGGAAGAAAGGAAGCAGAAATCGGGGAATGGGCTTTGGCGGTGGATTTGCCGGTGGGGGCGGAGGATTTGGTGTTGGGGTTTTTGAGTAGTGTTGTAGATTGTGAAGTGCGATCGTCTGCGAGGGCTGCGCTAACGGCTGCTGGCTCAACTTTAGATATCAAAACAGTTTCCCCAACCCGCGAATGGTTGCAAGCTTTGCAGCAGGAATCTGGGATTGTGCGCGCCGAATCAGCAGCTTTGGAAAAGTTGGCAACCAAGCTGACTGCTTGGGCTGCACCGCTGCAAAATCAACTATCTCAACAAAATCAATTTCACACTTGTTTTCAACTACTACCGCCGTCTCCCGGCAAAGTTAACTGGAGTTTAAATTATTGCTTGCAAGCAGTAGATGAAACCGATTTTTTGGTAGATGCGACAACTGTTTGGAACAACTCTGTCGAACGTTTAAATTATGCGGGGCGGACAATTGAATTGCCTCAAGAAACTTTGCTCAGTGGCTTGGGTTTAGCCTCGAAACTTTATCCGTTAATTGAGCCGAGTTTGCAAGCACAACGACCGCAATCTTGTCAACTAAATCCGCTGCAAGCTTACGAGTTTATTAAGTCTGTGGCTTGGCGGTTTGCTGATAGCGGGTTGGGCGTGGTTTTGCCGCCGAGTTTGACAAAGGCTGATGGTTGGGCGAGTCGTTTGGGTTTGAGTATTAAGGCGGAAAAAACCCCCCCCAACCCCCCCTTACTAAGGGGGGGAGTAGGAGAAACTAACCCCCCCTTAGTAAGGGGGGGCAAGGGGGGGTTGGGCTTGCAAAGTCTGTTAAGTTTTAAGTGGGAATTGACGATCGGCGGACAGCGCATTTCTAAGGCAGAATTTGACAACTTGATCGCGTTGAATTCGCCTTTGGTGGAAATTAACGGCGAGTGGGTGGAGTTGCGCGCAACCGATGTCAGGGCGGCTCAAAGTTTCTTTGCTAGTCGCAAAGAGCAAATGACTCTTTCCTTGGAAGATGCTTTGCGGTTGGCTTCGGGCGATTCCCAGATGATTGAAAAGTTGCCGGTGGTGAATTTTGAAGCAACTGGTCAACTTCAGGAATTGTTGAATACTTTGAGCGATAATCAGGCCGTAAGTGCGATCGCAACTCCAGCCACTTTCCGAGGACAATTGCGGCCTTATCAAGCGCTAGGGGCGGGCTGGTTAGCATTTTTAGAACGCTGGGGTTTAGGTGCTTGTCTCGCGGACGATATGGGTTGCGGCAAAACGATTCAGCTAATTGCTTTTCTCCTGCATTTGCAAGAACAGGATGCCCTAAAAGCCCCGACTTTACTGGTTTGTCCGACATCAGTGTTAGGGAATTGGGAACGCGAAGTCAAGAAGTTTGGCCCGACGTTGAAAGTGTTACTCCATTATGGAGATCAACGCGCTAAAGGTAAAGCATTTGCGGCCGCAATTAAGGGAAAAGATTTAATAGTTACCAGTTATTCTCTGGTGTTTCGCGATGCTAAGGAAATTCAAAGCACTAAATGGCAGGGATTGGTTTTAGATGAAGCGCAAAACATTAAGAATTCCGAGGCGAAGCAGTCGCAGGCGGTGCGGCAAATAGAGGCATCTTTTAGAATTGCGCTGACGGGAACTCCGGTGGAAAATAGATTGCAAGAATTGTGGTCAATTTTAGAGTTTCTCAATCCCGGCTATTTGGGACCGCGCAATTTCTTTCAGCGCCGGTTTGCAATTCCGATCGAGAAATATGGAGATAGAGAATCATTGCATACTTTGCGATCGCTCGTCCGGCCTTTCATCCTCCGCCGCCTGAAAACTGACAAAGAAATCATCCAAGATTTGCCGGAAAAACAGGAGATGACTGTATTTTGCAGTCTGGCGTCAGGACAGGCGGCTTTATATCAGAAAATTGTCGAAGAGTCGATCGCTAATTTAGAATCAGCCGAAGGCATTCAGCGCCGAGGCATGATTCTGGCTTTGCTGGTAAAACTGAAGCAACTTTGCAACCACCCTGCCCTTGTGAAAGCAGAAGGTAAGCCGAAGGAATTGAGCATTAACAGCCAAGAATCGGGAAAATTGCAGCGGTTGGTGGAAATGTTGGAAGAGGTTGTCGCCCAGGGCGATCGGGCTTTGATTTTTACTCAATTTGCTGAATGGGGAAAACTCCTGAAACCGCATCTGGAAAAGCATTTAGGGCGAGAGGTTTTGTTTTTGTACGGCGGCATTAAGCAGCAGCAGCGGGAAGAAATGATCGATCGCTTCCAGCACGATCCGCAAGGCCCGCCGATTATGATATTATCCTTAAAAGCGGGCGGTACTGGCTTAAATTTAACCAGAGCAACCCACGTTTTCCACTACGATAGATGGTGGAATCCCGCAGTAGAAAATCAGGCAACTGACCGCGTATTTCGGATCGGTCAAACGAGAAATGTGCAAGTTCACAAATTTGTCTGTACTGGTACTTTAGAGGAGAAAATTCACGATATGATCGAAAGTAAAAAAGCTCTCGCCGAACAAGTAGTCAGCGCGGGCGAAAACTGGCTGACTGAACTCGATACTGACCAACTTCGCAATTTACTAATTCTCGATCGCAATGCTATTATAGAAACAGAAGAAGAATAATTTTTAGGGTTCGTAGTGAGGACTTCAGTCCTTCTTAAATGCGGACTAAAGTCCTCACTACAAACCTTCTTCTTTCTTCTTCCTTCTTCCTTTTTGAATGCGGACTAAAGTCCTGACTACAAACCTTCTTATTTCTTTTTTTCCTTATTTTTGCGGACTAAAGTCCTCACTACAAACCTTCTTCTTCCTTCTTCCTTCTTCCTTCTTCCTTCTTCCTCCTTCCTTCTTCCTTCTTCCTTCTTCCTTCTTCCTTCCGCTTATGATTGACAGAGAATGGTGGACACAACAATGGCTCGATTTAATCAATACCTACCGCTTCAAAAAGCGATTAGAACGCGGATGGCAATATGCGCGGGAAGGCAAAGTTCTCAGCATTAAATTTCCCAACCAAGAAGTAATTGCCATAGTTCAAGGAACTGATCCTAAACCCTATCAAGTTTCTTTAGGACTCGATACTTTAACCGATGAAGATTGGGATTACGTGATTGAAAATATGTCGCAAAGAGCGGTTTTTTCAGCTAAACTATTAGCTGGAGAAATGCCTCACAATATTGAAGATGTATTTGCGGCGGCCGGAAAAACCCTATTTCCGTTAAGTTTGTCAGATATTCGATCGCGCTGTAGCTGTCCTGACTCGAAAAATCCTTGCAAACACATCAGTGCAGTATACTACTTATTGGGCGATCGCTTCGGCGAAGACCCCTTCGTACTGTTTCAACTGCGCGGTAGAACCAAAGAGCAAATTTTAACCGCACTCCGCCAGAGACGCGGTACCCAAGCAGAGGAAAATTCCCAGCTAAACACCTATGACAATTCCCCCGCCGCGAATGCTAAAGTGCCAAAGGTCGATCGCTTTTGGGAATACAACCAACAGCTAGAATCATCTTTAGTCGTGATTGTGCCACCGCCCAGCAGCGAAACCGTATTAGATATTTTAGGCCCCATTCCCCTGGCAACCGACGCCAAACTGACAACTACCAAATCCTCCCCCGCATCAGACGGCATCAAACAGCATTTGAGCAAAATCTACCAAACAGTTAGCCAGCAAGCAGTTTTAGCCGCACTGAAACGAAGTGAAGCAGACTAAAAGATTATTCTTTCTTTGTTTCTGGGAATTACGCAAAGTCTAAGAAACCGGTTTCTGAGAAAATATCTGCTGGGTAGCAAAACATTTCGAGAGAAACCGGGTTTCTTTTAATTATGCAAAGTCTCAGAAACCGGGTTTCTGAGAAAATATCTATTGGATGGCAAAACATTTCTAGAGCAACGGGCTTTCGGCTAACTATCCATCAGGTTAAGAAACCCGACTCTAATATCAAATTCAAAACAATAATAGAACTAATTGCGTTTAACAGAAGGCGGATTGGTGAAACGCAACCAAGTTGCTAAAGTAGCTACGGCGAAAACTGAAGCCAAGCCGAACGTCAAGAAAGTTTCAAAGGCTGACATAATACTGTTCCTCTTTATTTGAGCGATCGAGTAAATCTTTTCCTTTTTCTTTATATCAGCCTCAATCAATTTCTTCAACCTGTCCGGACATAAAGTATTTACTACTTTACAATGTAAAATATTTCTTTACAAAAAGTTACAGTCTTCCCAGATTACTCATAATATCGAGCAATTCCTGAGGCCGTTCAATCAAAAAATCGGGATTGTGTGCAGCCAAAACTTCCTGAGAATTAAAACCCCAACTTACCGAAATTACCTTAATACCAGTTTTTCTAGCAGCATCTATATCTCGGATTTCATCTCCTACATACACGACTTCTTCAGGATTTATATGCTCTTTTTTCAGCCATTTATTAATAACTTTATGTTTGCCAAAAGTTGAACCCGAGTAAATAAAGCTGAAAGTGTTTTGCAACCCGTTGATTTCTAGCAAGGCTAAGACATTCTCTTGGGAATTAGAGGTGATAATCCCCAATTGAAAGCCAAGGTTTTTTAACTCTAGCAAAACTTCTTTAATTCCCGCAAATAATTCAATTTTAGGAATTTCACTGCGTAACTCTGCTTTCAATTTTCTAATCAGCAGCGGGAATTTGAAGATAGAAATGCCAGAATACCGGAGGATTTGCCAAGAAGTTAAGTTGCTTAATTGAGCGAGTTCATCTTTTGTCGCAGACTTAAAGCCGAATTCTGCTGACAAACGGTTGGTGATGTTCAGAAGAATATCGATTGTATCTGCTAAAGTACCGTCAAAATCAAAAATAATTACTTTGGTCATTGGGGAAGATTAAATCACGAGGGGGAAATCTCTTCTATATTACTCATTGCCTTTTGATTGTTAACGCAAAAAAAAGATAGCAACGGCGGGAATCGCACCCGCATCTCCCGGTATACTCCAGGGAATTCTACCATTTAAACTACGTTGCTGGTGGCAGCGAACCGAATCAAACGGTTGTGATTTATCCGTGGAATCAATCCCAAATCGAAAATCTAAAATCCTCTCTTCCCCCGAATTTATCCGTGGGGTCGCCTCTAAAATCTAAAATCTAAAATCGATTGACGGGGCGATCGCTCTACCACTGAGCTACGCTGCCCCATTGCATTATACATTTTAAATGCAACTATTTGAGAATTGCCAAGCTGACAAACTCTAGACATAAATAACTATCAAGTAGGGTGTGTCAGTTGCGATAATTGTTATTTCCTGCCAACCATCTCAAAACTGACGCACCATTTTTTCTTGGTAGGTTCGTTTGCAGACATCGATTTTAAAAGAAGGAAGTTCGGCAACGAGCAATGTACGGGATGTAACGGATGTCAGAAAGAAGGAAAAAAAGACTGAAACTACTGACAACTATCAACTGTCAACTGTCAACTGACTATTAATTTGATTTGCTTTCGCATTCCGCCGCAACATTTCGGGTTTAATTCGCCGCAGTGCCGAAGCTGTAAATCGGCGGTTCCATTCTTCATCGGAAATCTCCGCTAATTCTGCAAGTGTCGGTGCTATGTTTTCAGGATAAGGCTCAAATTCTGCAACATCCGTTGGTTTGGCAAATCGCTGATTCCAGGGACAAACATCTTGACAAATGTCGCAACCTGCTACCCAACCTTGTAAATTAGATGCAATTTCGTCGGGCAGTTTTTCGGCTCGATTCTCGATCGTATGATAAGCTATGCACCGATCGGCATTCACGACAAAAGGCTCAGTAATTGCTTTCGTCGGACACGCCTCGATGCAGCGAGTGCAGGTACCGCAATGTTCGGTGTGTGGCGCATCCGGCTCTAACTCGATATTAGTCAAAATTTCGCCCAAAAACACCCAAGAACCGTATTCTCGCGAAATTACATTACCATTTTTAGCCATCCAGCCAATCCCCGCCCGCTGCGCCCACACTTTATCCTGAACCGGCCCGGTATCAGCATAATACCGTGCTTCAATTCCTTCGCCTTGCGATCGCACCCAATTTGCTAACAGCTTCAGTTTTTTGTGCAAAATTTTGTGGTAATCCCGCCCCCAGCCGTAGCGAGAGATTTTAGCATACTCTCTGACTGCATCGTCCCCCCCCTCCAACGGGGGATTCTCGGGGCGTTGGTGAGGCGTGTAGTAATTGAGGGCGACACATATTAATGACTGCACATCTGGCACGAGCGATCGAATATCCAGCCGTTTCGGGTTAGCCATCCATGCCATATCCGCCTGATAACCCTTGTCCAGCCAAGCCTGCAATCTTTGTTTTTCTCGATCGACATCTGCGTCTGCTGAGGCGATCCCGACTTTGTGAAATCCCAACTCTAGGCCTTTTTGCTTAATGCGATCGCTATTAATTGTTATTTTCATCGGATAAAAAACCATATCACAAAATGGGCTATAAGTCTATTAATATTTAGACTGATTTTACGACAGAATTCATAATACTTTCACAATCTTTATATTTATAAATTTGAACTGTAATTTGTCAAAAACGTTACATAATTTTAATTAAGGGAGAATTCGATTCGCACATCTCAAGTACGGAAATCAAACCTACAGCGAATCCCACAGTATAAACATGGCAGTTAGCATTCAATCAGCTCAATCTATTTTCTCGAACACCGAGATTGCTAGTGCTGTTCCGGCCACCACGGACTCGTTCTACAAACTCAGCGTTGAAGACCAACTCGCACTGCTCTGGTATGCTTACACGGAAATGGGCATTTCCATTACCGCAGCAGCCCCCGGAGTAGCCAGCATGGCGCTGGTTGAAGGCGTCCTGGGCGAAATCAAACAGATGTCGCCGGCTGCTCAAAGCAAAACCATGTTTGACCTAGCCAGCAACGCCGACACCACCATCGGCCGGATTTACACTTCATTGCGCGTCAATACTAAACTCGGTTTCTGGTACGAGTTGGGACAGTTGATGAAACAGGGCGCTGTCGCTCCCATCCCTGCTGGCTATCAAATGTCTCCCGAAGCAACCCAAGTCCTTGAAACCATCAAGAAGCTCGATCCGGGTCAACAAATTACTGTACTTCGCAACACCGTAGTTCACATGGGCTACGATCCCGATTTCAGCCAAGAATACGGCAAACGCTCTGCTCCTCGCAGCACTCCAACCGCTGTAGCAGAGCGAGTGAAAACCCAGATTGAGGGTATCAGCGAGCAAACTGTGCTCAGCTACATCGACAACATGAACGCCTTCGACTTCACCCCAGCCGTCGGTTTATTTGCTGAAGACGGTGCTCTCCAACCGCCTTTCCAAAAGCCGATCGTCGGTCGCGAAGCTATCCTCAACTATATGCGGGAAGAGTGCATCGGCCTGAAAATGCTGCCCGAGCGAGGTGTGTCGGAGCCTGCTGAAGATGGCTACCGCCAAGTCAAAGTCACGGGTAAAGTCGAAACTCCTTGGTTCGGCGCGAATGTGGGTATGAACATCGCGTGGCGGTTTATGCTCGATCCTCAAGGTCAAATTTTCTTTGTGGCGATCGACTTGTTGGCTTCTCCTAAGGAATTGATGAATTTGATGCGCAAGTAGCATCTTCTTGTTTAACAAAGACTCTACAGCAACCCAGATGCCACGAGGTGTCTGGGTTTAGTTGATTTGAGATTTGAGATTTTTCGATTTTTGATTTGAGATTTGAAGGATTCAAGGATTGGGAATGGCTGATGGCATAAGGGTTTGCGACTTGCCTACAGTTGCATTATTTTTGGTAACTGGTACAATTTCGGTCGATCGGCCTCAAAGCTCCAGGAGGCGCATAGCATTATTGATTTTTTTTAGATAAAATTTATGACCCTAGCTATATCTTTTGATGGATTTGCTGTGACCAAGAGAATGATTACATTAGATTCATTCATCTCCAATCATTTCTTATATGACCGCCACAACTCGACCTATTTTAACTCGCTCTATAAATATCGTCGGTCTCACAAAGCCTGCGGTACAGCGATATTTTGAAACTTTTAACGCGGGCGATTTTGAAGCGACCGCTAATTTGTTTGCTGAGGACGGGGTTCTGCACGCGCCCTTTGAAGAGCCAATTATCGGCAAAAGCTCGATCGCCCGTTATCTAAAAACAGAAGCGCCAGGAATGCATCTCGAACCCCAGCAAAGTGCAAGCAAAATTTTAGAAGATGGCACAGTTGAAATTCAGGTCAGCGGCCGGGTGCAAACTCCCGCATTTGGTATTAATGTCGGATGGGTTTTTCTGCTCAATTTTCAGCAAGAAATTCTTTCTGTTACCGTCAAACTCTTAGCGTCTCCCCAAGAATTGCTGACTCTGCGACCTAAGAAATTCGGTTCTTAATATAGGAATTATCCAGGGAGTGAGGCACAAATTGGTAATTGGTAATTGCCAAGAAAGCGACCGCAATGAAATTGTTTTATAGTGAGGAATAACCTCATCTCCAGAGGGAGCATCCCAATGAATGCAAAAAAGCAATTTTTTTACAGTGCTATCCCCGAAAAGCGAGTGTTGAATATATCGCTCTTCGGGGACAGCACTATAAAATCAAAACTGAGAGGCTCCCATCTATCTAAGCATAGCCAACGCTATAGAAAGCCGATTTTTTCAGTATTTATCAGCCCGCAACAGTACCTAGAGCAACCGCAGCCGACAGCTAAAACGTTGTTATGTTATACGATTTATAAAAAGTATTGGTACATAATTGTTGGGGATGAGTAAAACGAGGAGTTGTTTGCTTAACTCGCGATAGAGGTGCGTCGCTACTCTAAAAGTCGCTTTTCTTTACGGATTTTTAATAGCGACGCACCCTACAGCTACTGTTGCTTGTTTCTTCTTAATTCTTTCTTCTTCCTTCGGCTCTACAATCTTAGAGCCCACATTCCGCAGATGTGGGTCGGATTTTTTTATCAGTTGTGAAAACTTGGAAGCCAAACGCTTTTGGGCTGAAATTATGCAGTGTTAGCCTTACA